>JALEGO010000624.1 GCA_022763165.1 Flavobacteriales bacterium | reverse complement strand
GTTATCTGGTCCCTGGAGTGTTGTTCCATAAATTAAATCATCTCCATCCGAAAGCGTACCATTGTCAATTGCTTCTTGAATAGTGCTATTACTTCCTGTTTCTATCCTGCCATTGGGCGCGATGAGCATGGCAATTATGTGTATTTTGTCAGCATCCCAATCATTATTTAGTGTAAATGAAAATGTATTACTTACGGTGTCACCTGGCGAGAAACTACTTAGGAGATTACCTTGAGTACCATCGAAACTTGGAGCAATAACTCTGGCAACATGATCATACACCATCATTGAAGCCGGGACAGGACTTGGTAAGTTTTCATACCCTCCCATTGCTCCACTTGCACCACCAGCATATGCATTCGATTGAGCATACCCTGAGGAAGTTCCTGTAACGCTATCTTCTGTTAAAACACAAGCTATTTTGTATGCACCACTTCCTGTTTGTTGATAATCCGTTTTAACTGTCACCTTTAGCTCTTTTGTAGCTGGATCATAGGTAGCCACATTTGTAAGTGAAGCTGCAGGCTCAATCATAATTCTAGTAAGAAAATCTGGTTCCATCGCTGAAGGATCAATGTCACTTCCTCGATCTACAACTGCGCTAGGATAACCGCTTATCAAACCGTTCAAACCAGTATCATAAATCGCATCTGCCATAGGGTCTCCATTGTGTACTGCGACACCAGCAAAAAACTTGCCATATTTTCTTGTAAATCTCTCCATATATACAGCTCCTCTTGGACACCATTGACACCAAGTTCCCGTGGCCTCTTCAGCCACAACAATTTTTCCATTGGCAGGATCTATTGGAGTAACATGCAGCAATTTTGTATCATCATTGCCGTAATCATCATTACCGTTACCATTAACATTTGAAACAACGGCCGTCATCAAATTTGTTCCTGAAATTAGCTGCATAGTGCCGTTAAGAGGTAGATCATAAGTTCCATTTACAGGTATGTTTAACCCACTAACAGATTCTGTAAGTTGTTGACCAACATAGTCCAATGAAACATCCACACTTGTGATAACTGTTGACCCTAGATTCCTAATTTCTAAAACCGGTTCAATAGATTGCCCCGATAAGGCTCCATCGTAATTAATCCTGCTTATAGCAGCATTGAGTGTAGGCGCCACAAATGGAGTTACAGTATATTCAATATCATCCATCCAGTAACCAGCTTGGCTATTACTTGCGTTTACGGGATAAAGGTTCAATGAAGCAACCTGGTATACATGATTCTGAAAAATACCAATTGAACTTCCATCTATTAAGACTTCCCACATATTTGTATTTAGGTTGACATCAACCTCCAATTCAAACCATGTGCCATGAGTAAATGTTGTTTCTAACAATTGATTTCCATCCCCTCTAAAAATCATCTTGCCAGTCTCATCCATTTGACATTCGACAGACCATACATTGCCAATAACCGATTCCGCCTGAAAATTGAAATATGCTCCCTTTCCAGTCTCTACATTAAACCAAGATTTAAAATTAAATCCGCCAGTTGTATACTCACCATTAAATGGCAGTACAATATCCTGAGGACCTCCTGTCGAAGATGTTGAAGAGAGATATATAGAATTGTTTCCGCTGTGAGCATTCGAACTCACAATTTGTACATCCTGAGAAAACTGTCCCGACCAGGTAACCCAATCAGCACTGCTCGCAGCAACATATGCTCCAGAGCTATATGATTCAAAATCGTCTAAAAACGTTTGCCCAAAGCTTTGTAAGGCAACAAACATTAAAGGAAGTACTAATTTATTCACCGCTAACAATTTTAAACAAAAATACAATTTATTCAGTTTTAAAGAATTTTTATCGAATCTTTCAATCAATACACGAATTAAATTTTTTCATATTGTCGGATAATAAAATTTTAATCTATTTTGAATAATTAATATGTGCTTAAACCATTACAAAAACTTGTCTTTCTCGAAAATTTCAACGCTCAAACCAAATTTACAAGAGCTTTACTTGATCCAAAAAATAGTAGATCCAATTCTCTTTTTAATACACCCATTATATACCATGTACACCAAATATCTACCGAAAAATTAATGGTTTAAAGAGTGTATTACTTAAATTAGAAACAAAAAAGTCGTCCATAAAATGGATGGCTACTCTATTCAGAATTTTATTAAATTTGTTATTAACACATCTGTTATAAATGAGGCTTATTCTGCAGGTTCTTTTTTTTATCTTTCCCCTCTATGGAATCGGTCAAAATGGCCATTTTGAAGTTCATCCCATCAACTTTTCTGAGTTACCGATTCAACCCATAAAAAACATCTCTGGCGATTACCTTTTTTCAACTTTTGAAATAACACCAAGCAGCTTCTTCTTAATCGGTTCATTTCCGCAAGGACCTAAGATAATTTCTCTGGATAGAAACCGACATTCGGTACAATTTGAAATACCCCTTGATTGTCTGCCAAAGTTGAGTTTCTTGAGAGACAGTTCAATATTTATTTTGAGTTGGGATAATGAGATATTTGAATACAACGTTAAAAATAGAAAGAAAATCTCAAACTTCACCGCTCCAAAAGAACTGAGAGCTATCAGATTGATTGTAAAAGATGATTTCTTCAATATTTGGTTGTCAAATGGCAATACATATACTTTGAACACGCAAAATGAAGAATCTGAAATCACCAAGGGCTGGACTTTCGATAATCAGACTTTTACATTCATCAATAAGTTTTATGAAAATCACGACAACAAATCATTCCAAGCTGTGATCACAAATCAAAATGGTACTCGGGAAATCCTTTTAAAAAATGACCAAGAAATTGGCACGATAAACTACATAGGCTCAGAATTATTTATCGTAGAGACAATTGAAGAAAGCAATCCTCTAAAAGTTTCCAGATCATTATGGACAAGTGAAGGAGACATTAAGGAGATTCCTACGAATACTCATTTCAAGATTAGAAATGACGTCAAAGTATATGAATACGGAACTTTCGGAGTTGCAACAGATCAAAAAGCATTGAATATTTTAATTTTTAATGAAGTCACTGATTAAAATACTAATGTTGATTTGCTTACTGAAATTAACGGTTTCAGGTCAAAACAATATTTCTAGGCAACAAGTCATTTTGAATGCTGAACCATTTGAAACTCACATTTGGACATGCGATTCGATTAACATCTGGAATAATCAAAATTGCGGAGGAAAGAACATTAAAACTCCTTTTTGGGTAACAGTAGGTAATCACACAGGGCTGCCATATTGTTGGGGAGGCAATTCTTCCTTAAACGCATTTGATTCATTACTACTTCTCGGTAGATCAGCAGGAGATCAGGCCACCAACTATGGTTACGGAGCTGAACCAAATTGCACTGGAGGTGTAGATTGCTCGGGATTTGTTTCAAGATGCTACGGACTGGACATACACTACGCAACTTCTATGCTCAACATCAATCAGTTGTTTGGACACTACAATTATTGGAATCAGTTACGATATGCGGATTTCGTGAACAAACCAGGAAGCCATACAAGACTCATCCACAAGGTGAATCCAAATGGTTCATATGATATGATAGAATCTGGTTCAGGAGTAGGAAATGTAGGTTTCCCCGGATTGTACAGGGTATTTTACGACACTTATAATTTGAGCGACCTTACAGACTACAACCCTCAATACTATGTGTATACAGACTCTCTCAAATTACTAGACTGTTCGGCTCCCATAAACTTGCAATGCGGCATACCATATTCCAGAGCGGCCTCTAATGATTCGTCTTTCGTCTATTCATACGGTTGCAACAATTGGACTGAAACAGGTCCAGAGCGAATTCATGAATTCGTTGCAACTGACAGCAATGGATTTGAGGTTACGATTTCAAACTTTACGGGAGATTTAGATGTTTATATCTTACAAAGCTGCAATCCTCATGATTGTATCGGAACAGTAAGTTCTAGTAGCGCAATTTTGAACAACTCCATTCCTGGAACAAAGTACTTTATTGCTGTTGATTCTGATGACGGTTCTGGAAGCTCTTATGACATTATTGTCGATTGCCTTCCTCCCCTAGGTTTAGTTGAAAATGTTATTCCTTCAGCCAAAATTTATCCAAATCCCACAAATGACTTTTTTCAAATTGATTTGGAAGAGAATCAAGCAAACTTGTTAATGTTTGATATGGTTGGAAAACAGGTTTTGAATGAAATGCTTTTATCTCAATCCACACAAATATCTGTCGAGCATCTGAAACCAGGAATTTACTTGATTAAGATAATTCAAGGATCTAGTGTTTTTACCGAAAAATTGAACATCCAATAGGTCCAGAAGGTTTTTCTATTACTTTTGATAGGTGGACGATAGTATTAACATTTTTGGCATGAAACTCGAAAAGTGTTCAGATGAACCCTTAACTGGCTATTTTAGAGATTCATGCTGTAATACAGACGATTCTGATATTGGTTCTCATACAGTCTGCGCTGTAGTTTCAGAAGAATTTTTAGAGTATTCAAAAGCTATCGGAAATGACTTATCTACACCCAGGCCTGAATTGAATTTCCCTGGACTTCAACCTGGAGATAAGTGGTGCGTTTGCGCTGAGCGATGGATGCAAGCATTGAAAGCTGGTGTAGCTCCGAAAGTATACTTGGAAGCAACACATGAAAAAGCGGTCAAAAAAGCCCCGCGAGATTTCCTCATTAGATTTGCATGGAAAGGAGAAGACATTGAAATCTAAGATCGGGCATCTATCGATTCTAAAAATTTCTTAATGTTTTCCCATTCGGAATCGGATGTAGTTCCTTTGGGTATCAAAAGATTTTGCCCCATGCGTACATCTGTCTGAATAAATTCAGGTTCGATTTTTACCTGATAGATGTCATTCCAGGACCATTCAGAAATATTATTATTTCCATGTATTTGTAAACCCTTATCGCTTAGCACAATTTTTTTCATATTGCCTTCACCCCATTTTGAAATGTATTTTCTAATCGTATCAAGCCTATTGTGAAGTTCCTGCCTCCTTATGATTAAGAGCACCAAGAAGAAAAACAGCACGATGCTTGATATGATCAAATAGTCCAGAAAAATTTGCTTTGAGAGGTAAAACCATGTGCAAACACATGTTATAACAAAAGTTAGAATGCTTAAATATGAAATGGAAGCCGTATGATCATGATTGAAAATAGTCGTCTTCTGACTATAACCTGGATATAAATCCCAAAAACTTTCGTTGGTTATTTTGAGTTCGACTTCCAAAACCTCAGATTTCATAGATGGATCGCGAAGTTAACATTTTATTTACTCCACGAGTTCAATGAATTGCTTGATTTTATCATTTGGCACTGTAACCGAAAGATGGTAATGCATGATTTTCCAATTACCATTTTTCTTTTCAAGAACACCTGAGCCTCTGCAGACTCCCATCCAGGTAACTAATCTTTCATCCCACCATGCCACATTAAGATCTTCTGAATATGACCATTCCCTATCTATTGGTTCGAAATGCCATGCTGTATCTCTCTTAAAATATTTCTCAGACCACTCTCTCAGGTCATCTCTAAGCCATCTTTCACTAGAGTCCGTCCCAATGTATATTCCATCTATATCCATTAGCCCAAAGAAAGTTGTTTCATCAGCCACAGATGCTGCTTGATGCCAACTATTGACCAATTCGTTCAAATGATCAAATGAGGGCGAGGGGAGCTTTTCACCTCTAGTCCTGCTATCAATTATCGATACAATTCTCCATCCTAACTCTGAACTTCTTTTTAAAATAAGAGCGTTGGTTCCGCTGTGTGACAAAGAGTCATTTATATAGAACTCATATGGAGTCCAAACACTAGCTATCAATCCATCTACATGAACCGACCAAGAAATAATTCTTTCCTCAAGCTTGTATTTCTTCGACTTCATGATGGATCTTATAAAATTTTGACGATTCTCCGTATGTATTTTGATTTCGCCATCTTTCGATTTGAATACACTTCGCAGTTCAGCAGATTCATCCATACAAGACTTTATCAAATTACTATCATGCTGAGCAATACCATCAAATAATTTTTGAGTGGTCGCTATTACCAATGAATCCGAATTCCCTAGCACTGTATTCAAAGCGCCAATCAATGTTATAGCAATTAAAAATTTCACTTTTTTTCTTCAAAGATAGCTACCATTTATGGAACTATTTTTCCGTTTCTAAAGTGAGTAATCTTTATTTCAATAATTATTAGAAATTTGCAGTCTAAAACTATTCTAATGAAATATTGGATCGTCCTATTCACAACGTTTTTAATCCTCAATAACTCATTTAGCCAAAGCGTAGACAGGTTATTCAGGTTTCCTGCTGTTCACAATGATCAACTTGTTTTCTGTTATGCAGGAGATTTGTATTTGGTTGATGCAAATGGAGGTACGGCAAGGAGGTTGACTTCAGATGTTGGTTTCGAAATGTTTCCTAAATTTTCTCATGATGGGAAAACAATTGCATTCACCGCCCAATATGATGGAAATACCGAAGTATACACTATGCCCACAGCTGGAGGTACACCAAAAAGAATTACTTACACAGCAACATTGAATAGAGATGATATTAGCGACCGGATGGGACCCAACAATATTGTAATGGACTGGTCTGTTGATGATCAAAGCATCCTTTACAGAAGCAGGAGATATACGTTCAATTCCTTTAAGGGCATTTTATTAAAGGCACCTGTGAACGGTGGAATGTCCGAGCAACTTCCTTTTGATGTGGCTGGATGGTGCAGTTATAATTATGACGGGACAAAATTGGCCTACAACAGAGTCTTCAGAGAGTTTAGAACCTGGAAGTATTATGAAGGTGGAATGGCTGATGACATTTGGATCTACGATACCAAAACCGAGTCCACTGAAAACATTACTCGAAACGATGCTCAAGACATCATGCCAATGTTTTACAAAGACAAAGTCTACTTTATCTCGGACCGAGACAGAATTATGAACATATTCAGCTACGACTTAAATACAAAGTCACTGAAGAAGGTGACCAACTTTGATCTTTATGATGTCAAATTTCCAAGCCTGAGTAAGGATAAAATCACCTTTGAAAATGGCGGACACATCTATATTCTAAACCCGGAAAATGAAGAACTCAATAAAGTTGATATTAAAATAAAAAACGACCTACCTTATAGCAGAAAAAGGGAGGTGCTTGCTC
>JALEGO010000623.1 GCA_022763165.1 Flavobacteriales bacterium | reverse complement strand
TCCTTAACGACCTTCTCTAGCATTGAGTGTCCTATGATTGACATAAGAGCTCCTGGAACCCCATGACCGGTACAATCAACTGCCGAAAACAATACTCTATCCCCAGCATCATATATCCAATAAAAATCCCCGCTAACAATATCTTTTGGTTGATAATACACAAAAGAATTTGGTAAGGCCTTTAATATGGCCTTCGAGCTTGGAAGTATTGCTTCTTGAATTCTCTGAGCATAATTGATACTCTCCAAAATAGAATTATTTTGTTTTTCAATTTCGGAATTCTTTTGCTCAACCTTATTTTTTTCCTGGCTTAATTCCAATGTTCGTCTCTCCACTTCTTTCTGCAATACAGTTTGCCTTAGCTTGAGACTTCTTTCTCTTGCCTTAATGTATAAAAATGTTGAAATCCCCACGAACATTATGATCAAACTGTAAAACCAAATCGTGCGCCAAAATGGAGGTAAAATTTCAAACTGATATGCAATTACATTTGAAAAGATCAAACCATTATCGACAGTGCACCGTACTTCGAAAGTATGTTCGCCAGGTTCTAGTGCTGTTAAGCTTACTTCATTGTTATTAGAAAGTTGACTCCAATCATTATCTGAATTGAACCTATATTGATATTTGATCTCGCCAGTATACCTCCAATCTATTCCAGAAAATGAAATGGTCAAGCTATTTTTGTCGTAAGGCAAAACCAAATCTATTGGTATGCGAGTCCAAGGTTGAATCTCAGAGTATTCTATACTTGAATTATCCTTTGATATGGTTTCCCATCCTCTTAAATCAGAAGAGAGCTTAACGCTATTTAGATTAAGTTTAGGAGTAGATTCAGATTCGAAGTCATCTTTGGGGTTATACACCGTGATGTTCTTGGATGTACCCCACCAAATACGACCGTCATGATCGCAAAACACGCTATTTGGCTCACAATTGAGAGAAATAAACCCTCTTGAAATTCCATAATATCTAATACAAGACTCATCGCAGTTTTGAAGAACCCTATGAATCCCTTTGTCAGTCCCTACCCAAACATGTCCTTTTTTATCTTCAACAATAGATTGAATGTTGTTACTCTTCAAACCGCTGAGTTTATCAAACTTTTGCTCCAAAGATTTTGTGTTTGCATCTATTCTGTAAAGTCCTATGAGTCCGACTCCAACCCAGATACTTCCTTTACTATCTGCAAACAATTCTGTTATGTGCAAGTCCTCAGTCTCGCTTACCAAATGGAATTTGTTGTCATTTCTGTCAAACCAATGGACTCCGCGCTGAGTTCCTGCCCATATAACATTCTTATTGTCAACTGTTAAAGCATTTGTTTCCTTCGTTACTAATCCATCGCTCTCATCATAAATGATTACTGTATCTTCATTATACTTAAAAACACCTTCAGCACCTGACCACACCTCCCCATTCTTATCCAGAATCAAATCGTTGGTATAACTATTATCACCCTTTCCACCATAGATGTAGTAGAGGTTGAACTTATGTCCTTTGTTCAATATGTTTCGATATTTGTATTCGGTAAAAACAGATGAAGATTTAATCTTAAGTGTGGATGCAACAAAGCTTCCTTTAAGACCTAGCCATAAGTTCTTCTTAAAATCTAAAACTATACCATTAAGAATTGATGGTCTTGTCCCGTAAATTTTTTCTTGTTGTGTAAGACTATTATTGACTTTGTAAACATTACCTTCATTTCCGATAATCATAGTTGCTGAATCCAATCGGCTGATGCAGTTATAGCTTTTTCCTTCGGCATTTGGTATTTTAAAATAATCGAATGCTCCTCGCTCATAGATATGCATTCCACTGCTTCCTGAAATCCAAACCAAACCTGATTGATCAACAAAAACGTGTGTCGCAATTGGATTTAAGAACCCATCATTTTCTGACAAACTATCTACTTTGACTCCATCTTTGAAAAGATATGCTCCTCCTTTACCTGCCACCCAAACGACATCCTCAAACTCGAAAATATCGTATACTCTTCGTTTATGGATGGGCCTATATGTGCGCAGATCTTTGTTTTTAAGCCATTCTGAATATTTGATTCTGTAAAGCCCTCTAAACCTTGCTGCCACCCACAAGTAACCTTTTTTATCAACCAAAACAGAACGGATTTTGTTTTTCCTTTTGTGACTGGGCAAGGACTTGTCTTCCTCTTTTTCGGTCATGTGATGATGGTTGCTAAATTTCCCATTCTTATAGTAAATTAACCCTCTACCAAAAGTTGCCACTAACAGAGCGCTATCTGGACCGAATTCAATGCCATCCGCGGCAGCTTCAAAATCATTGGCCCAAAAATTCTTGGATTTAAAACAGGTATCAATCGTCCATGAAATACCATAATCATGACATATAAAAATCCCGCTGTTTGGCGCAGGTACGACTTTTCTAATGTTGGTGTTTGGGATACCATTTGATTCATCATAAAGGCGAAATTCTTTGCCATCATATTTAATCAAACCCTGTTTATATGTACCAAACCAAAGGTTACCATCATTGTCTATTGCACCGCTTTTGAGTTGATATTGGGATAAATAATTTACGAAATTCAGCCCATTATATTTGCAGACACCCTTACGAGTAATAAACCACAAATTGCCCTGAAAATCCTCAAGAATTTGTTCTACTCTATTTGATATCATACCGCTGCTTTCGGTAAGTACCTTTATATTTTTAGATGCATTCGGAGAAATACTGGGTAACCTGGCAACTACGACTTCTTCCTCAAAAGGAATCAAATCACCATATTCATTCGCAATGTCGGTAGGGTTTTGTGCTGAAATCCCCAACGAAAAGCAAGCAAATATCGTTATGAACCGAAAGTGCTTAAGCCTCATCAAAATACTTAGATGCGCATTTGTACGCAATCTCCCAGAAAAGGTTCAATTAAGAAATTTAGACCCTTTTATTTGGATTTTAAACACTTATGAATTTCATAAAAGATGAACTTAGTCCTAATCCTTAAAATAAACTCGTCTTACCCTTCTTGAGGGTTTAGTTAGAATTTCATATGGAATTGTACCCAAAACACTACTCATTTCATTTATGGTAGGCTTTTTCCCAAAAATGATAACTTCATCACCTATATTTACAGAAGCATCAATCTCAATCATAGACATATCCATACAAATATTTCCAATAGTTGGATAAAGCTTATCATTAATCATAACCTTCCACTTACCATTCCCTAAATGACGATCCAGGCCGTCCGCATAGCCAACTGGAATAATAGCGATTCTGCCCTCATGAATCATTCGGCCAGTGCGGCCATAACCTATTGTTTCGTCTGTTCCTACATTTTTAATATGTGAAACTCGTGTCTTAAATGATGAAACTACTTCCAAATTTTCAGAAAAACTTGCATCACTGCAATATCCATATAGTCCAATCCCCAATCGAACCATTTCATACTGCTTGGTGGTGTAGTTAATGACTCCATCCGTATTCAATATATGCCTTGGAATAGAGCCAAAAGCATTGCAAATTATTTCGGACATAGATTCAAATCTAGTAAACTGTTCGTGGGTAAAAGAATCATCTTTTTGGTCACTTTGAGCTAAATGAGAAAAAATTGAAGCAATTTTTACTGATTTTGCTGATTTTAAAAGACTGATTAGGTCATCTAGCTGATTCATTTGAAAACCCAAACGATTCATTCCCGTTTCAAGTTTTAAATGGATGGGTAGGGTTGCATTTCGTGCCTCAAGAAATTTTATGAGCACATCGAGATGGGAAAAGTCAAAAATCTCTGGTTCTAAGTTATGATCTATTAATTTGTTAAAGCTTCCAATATCGGGATTCATAACCATTATTGGGGTACTGATTCCGTTTTCTCTTAGTTGTATGCCTTCATCAGGATAAGCGACACCAAGATAGTCTACCTGATGATATTCCAAGATTTTCGAAATTTCCAGGGCACCGGTGCCGTAAGAGAATGCTTTCACCATTGCCAAAACTTTGGTTTCCCGCTTAAGATTCATTTTGAAAGTGTTGTAATTATGAATCACCGCGGAAAGATCAACCTCCAAAAGAGCTTCATGAGAGGATCTTTTCAGTACATCGTATATTCGCTCAAAGTGAAAGGATCTTCTCCCCTTAATAAGAATGTTATTGTTTTTGAATTTTGAGCTTCTAAAGCCATGCAAAAAATCTTCTGTAGAATCAAAAAAATAATTGCTCTTGGCAAACTTGACTTTAGTCTGTCCAAATGAATGTCCAATACCTATGAAAATGTCAACCTTAGCAGAATGAAGCAAATCTCTAAGAAATTCAAAATTTTGATTGTCAAAGCTCTCCTCTAGTTCTGAAAGAATTGCGACATTCGATTTTGAAGGGTCCATTGTCTTAAGTTGTTCGAGCGCCACAGATAAAGAGTCCCAATCAGCATTGTAACTGTCATTGATAAGATTACAATCATTTAATCCCGTCTCAATTTTTAAACGCATGTCAAGCGATTGCCAACTCTTAATTTTAACAAAAGTGCTTTCCATAGAAATCTCAAAGACCATTGCCAAAGCAAGACAAGTATACAAGTTATCCAATGAAGCTTTATCAGAGAAAGGCACCTCCAGCTGATAACTTTGGCCCTTTATACGCAATTCAATTTGAGTGGCCTTTGGTGATAACTTTTCTGACGAAATGAACAAATCGCATTCTTGATTCTTCCTTGACCAAGAAACCAATCTGATTTTTGGTAGTTCCTCACGGATGGTTGTTGCAACTCCTAGATCATAAGGAAATATCAACAAATTGGCTTGCCTAAACAAAACTAGTTTTTCTTTAAGCTTCACTGATCTAGAGCTAAATCCGCTATCATGTGCATCTCCCAAATGGGTCAAAATGCCTATTTCTGGTTTTACCATTTCCTCTAAAGAGGACATTTCTGACTGTTTAGAGATACCTGCTTCAATAAGCGCAAGGTCGTTTTGAGCCTTCAACTTCAACAAGGAAAGAGGTACTCCAATTTGAGAATTAAAGCTCTTTGGGCTTTGAAAAACATTAAAATGATCTTTTAACAAAGAAAACAGTCTTTCTTTTACGGTTGTCTTTCCATTACTTCCTGTTATTCCAATGACCTTTCCACCGAAAGTCGACCTATGATGGGCGGCTAACTTTTGTAATGCCATCAATGTGTCATCAACAAGAATTTGCGTACCTCTCAAATCTAGAGGTTTTGAAACCATAAATACACGAACTCCTTTCAAATAACACTCTTGTGCAAAATCGTGACCATCTGATTTATCAGATACAATAGCCACGAATAGCCCATTATCACTCAACCCAATTTTGCGGCTATCAAAATAGACCTCTGATACTGAAATTTGATCGTCCCCTATTACATTGCCCGAAACAATGTTTGCTATTTCTCCAACCGAATAATTCATGATTGCTTGTGAAGCGATGATTTTTCTTCAAGAGTCCTTGAAGAAGCAAAACATCTTCTGCATAGCGGTTCATAACTTTCAGATTCTCCTAAAACAACCAATTCACTTTGACTAGAAATCCGATGAGAATGATTTGCTAAGTTTCCACACCGAACACAAATGGCATGTACCTTGGTCACATATTCTGCAGTCGCTAATAAATTTGGTATAGGCCCGAAGGGATTGCCCTTATAATCCATGTCTAAACCTGCTACAATGACTCTGGTGCCTTGCGCTGCAAGTCTTTCGCAAACACCAACAAGCCCCATGTCAAAAAACTGGGCTTCATCAATTCCTATAACGTCAAAACCAGAGCCCAAAATTTCAATGTTTGAAGATGCTGGTACAGGAATAGCCTCTAAAGCATTTTGATCATGTGACACTACATCATCCTCATCATAGCGTATATCAATAGCCGGTTTGAAAATCTCAACCTTTAATTTAGCTATTTTAGCTCGTTTCAGTCGTCTTATTAATTCTTCTGTTTTACCAGAAAACATGGAACCACAAACAACTTCTACCCAGCCAATTTTATTATTTTTATCAATATTATTTTCTAAAAACATTTCAAGAAACAATACGTTATATTATAAATCCCCGTCAAATCTTAAGTAAACTGTAAAGTTAAAGAATACTTACATGAACAATAAGTCTCAAACCCATAAAAAGGATCTTCTTGAAAAGATTAATGCTCTTATAGATGAATTGCATGGATCAAAGAATGATCTTGTCAAGGATCTAAAAAAAATTCAAAAGACTGCCAAGAAAATATATGACACCGCACTAATTCTAAAATTCATACAGGAGGGCGAAGAGGATTCCAAAGAAAGGCTGGAGGAAGATAGGTCAATGATTAATGAAGAAAGGCCTGACTTATTGAATGACAAGAATACCGATGAAATTGAACATGATATAATCGATGAAAAAAATAATGAAACAGAAGTAGACTATGGCGCCATCATTGTAGAATCAAGTGAATCAAATTCAAGTCTTAATGATACTTTGGCAAATCCAAAAACCAACATAGCAGAAAAGTACCAAAGCGATTTTAGTTTGTCGCTAAATGATCAAATCTATCTTATGAATGCCTTATTTGAAGGCTCCAAATCCGGGCTTGACAATTTTATGAATCAAGTCAAAGCCGCAGCATCCAAAAATGAAGTTGAGCTTATTATTGATTCAACATATAACGAACTCAATTGGAATGTTGAAGATGAAGCATATCAAAAGTTAAAGAAACTTTGTCTACCTCAATAGGCCTGTACCCAAAATCATTTTTACTTTTGATGGAACTTTGTAGAAACAATGCGAATCATCATTATTGGCTTTTTTCTGATTGCTTTTTGGGCTCCAGCTCAAGAATGTGATTACATAAGATTGCTTGTTGACTCACTGTCCTCACCACATCTTCATGGTCGAGGATATGTAAAGGATGGACATCTAAAAGCAGCGCGCTTAATTGCTAATGAGTTTGAATCACACGGCATTAGTAAATTTGACAATTCTTACTTCCAGAATTTCGAATTTCCAGTCAATACATTTCCAGACACGGTTTACGTTAGAATCAATGACAAGGTCCTATCCCCTGGATATGACTATATACTACATCCCAAATCGGGTTCGTGTAATGCTTCCTTCTACGACTACAAATTTGTAAAACCTAGCAATTTCAAAAGACTACAATCAAAAAAAACTGAGCGTTCAGTGTTTGTTGTAGATCGTGATAAGTTCAAAAAGGAAAAGCATAAAGGGCTTATTGCAGAAATTACAGAGAAGGGTTTTAATAATTGTCCTATATTATTTTTAGAACACTCCAAACTAACTTTTAGTTATGCAAGAGAACAACTTGACTATCCAATAATTCGATTATTGCGTTCATCATACCCTGAAATTAAAGCAAAGGAATTTAGCATTGATATCAACGCGAGCTTTCACCCCAAACAAAAAACCCAAAATGTTATTGGCTACATAGAAGGCACCGAATTCCCTGATAGCTTTTTCGTATTTACAGGACATTACGATCATCTTGGCAGGATGGGTACGGACACGTATTTTCCAGGAGCCAATGATAATGCAAGTGGCACCGCCATGATCATGAGTCTAGCAAAGTATTTCAAAGAGAACCCACCAAAATACTCCATTGCCTTTATGGCATTTGGAGCTGAGGAATCTGGGATTTTAGGATCAAAATACTATGTTGAAAATCCACTATTTCCCCTAGAGCAAATAAAATTTTTAATTAATATGGATATTTTCGGTACGGGAGAAGATGGAATAAAAATAGTCAATTCAACAGTATTCACAGAAGAATACGACAGGCTGGTTAACATAAATGAAACTCAGAATCTATTGAAAACCATTGCCAAACGTGGCAAAGCAGCAAATAGCGATCATCATTATTTTACTGAGAAAGGTGTAAGAGCTTTTTTCATTTATACGATGGGTGGAATAAGCTTCTATCATGATATATTTGATCGACCAGAAACGCTTCCATTATCCAAGTGTTCAGAATTATCGAAACTTCTGATTTCATTTGTTAACTCGTATTAGTTGTGCAGGCGATCAAAGGTAAACTGTATCTCGTTGCCACTCCAATTGGAAACCTAGAGGATATGACCTATAGAGCTATTAGAGTTCTTCGGGAAGTTGATTTGATTTTATGTGAAGATACTAGACAGTCTTCGAAATTGCTTAAGCATTACAACATTGAAAACAAGCTGTCATCCTATCACATGCATAATGAACACAAGGTAACCCCAAAGTATCTTGATATTATGGAGGGTGGTGACGATATTGCCCTAATAACAGATGCAGGAACACCTGGTATTTCGGATCCTGGGTTTCTAATAACAAGAGCCTGTTTTGAGCATGATGTGGAAGTTATCGCACTTCCCGGAGCCTCTTCAGTTTTACCTGCACTTTTGCAATCCGGACTTCCATGTGATAAATTCGTATTTGAAGGTTTCCTGCCTCCAAAAAAAGGCCGTAAAAGCAAAATAGAAGCGCTGATAAAAGAAACCCGAACTGTGGTTTTTTTCGAATCACCCCATCGGATACTGAAAACGTTGCGAGAATTAGAAAAATATGCTCAACCAAACTGGAGGGTCTCTGTATCTCGCGAATTAACTAAACTTCACGAAGAAACGATCAGAGGACGTTTTGATGAAGTAATTCAAATATTAGAATCTAAGGCATCAATTAAAGGAGAGTTTGTTGTAACTTTCAATACCAACCTGAAAGAGAAAGATAATGAAGGCGATTCAACTGGTTAAATATGGTAACTCAGAACAAGCTTTTAAGCAGGTAGACATAGATGCACCCAAACCAGAACCGCATCAGGTACTTATAGAAGTTGAAGCTTTTGGTTTAAACTATGCAGATGTAATGGCGCGTGCTGGACTTTATGATGATGCTCCACCCATTCCATGTGTATTGGGTTATGAAGTGGTTGGTCGCGTAACGGAAATTGGAAAGGACGTTACCACAATTAGTGTAGGGGACAGAGTTACTGCTTTAACAAGATTTGGTGGCTACGCTCAGTTTGCAGTAACAGATGAACGGGCAGCTTGCAGAATACCAGATGATATGGACACAGGTGTAGCTGTTGCCATTGCCACGCAATACTGTACAGCATACCATGCAGCTTGTGATCTCATTAACCTTCATGAAGGGGAACATATTTTGATACATGCTGCAGCTGGTGGAGTCGGAACAGCACTAACACAGCTGGCTAAATGGAAAGGATGCACTGTTTACGGTACCGCAAGCAATCCTGAAAAGATCAAATACATGAAAGAAAATGGTGTGGATCACGCCATCAACTATAAAACTCAAGACTTCGTAGCTGAAATAAAAAAATTGCGAAAAGAGGGAATAGATATCGTTTTTGATTCAATAGGAGGAAAAACATTCAAAAAGTCAAAAGACTTATTATCTCCCGGAGGCAGAATCATTGGATATGGATCTGCTGAAAGATCTGGGGGCAACAAAATCATGAGCGGGATTAAATTATTACTTGGATTCGGCTTTTTTAATCCGGCTTTTCTAATTATGAAAAGTCAAACCATGATTGGTGTGAATATGCTTCGAATTGCTGACCATCAACCACAGGTTATCAAAAGATGTATGAACGAAATTGTAACCTTAGTAAATGATGGCACGTTAAAGCCTCATGTTGGTGGCAGATTCAAAGTTGATGAAATCGCTGCTGCTCACGACTTTTTATCAAAAAGACAATCCGTTGGCAAGATTGTTGTACAATGGTAAATTGTTAATATTGCACTAAATTAATTTCATTGTAAGATGAAAAATATGAGAAGAGTTCTAATCGCCTTATTCGTTATTACGTTTACATATACCTATGGACAAGACCCGCAAAAGTCCTCCTATGACGTAAAAGTAATTCATCAGGATTATCAACCACTTGAAGGAGATATTGAACTGGGAAAAGGTAAAGATTGGCAAGGTAAATTTTGGAAAATAGAACCAGGTTTTAAAATGAAAATTTTTGACCGAGTTCTTGATAAAATTTGGGTTTCGCCAGCAGAAGGGTCACTTCATGAAGTTCCCAATCCTGTTCAGGGCTTTGGAGTATTCGCTTTTTACACTCACGATGGTCTGAAAAATGGTTACAGCAAGCATAACTCAAAAGTGTCTTATAAAATTGAAGGGACTGAAGGCGATAGAATTTTAAAAATACAATGGCAAAATGCTGCATTTCATGTTGACAATTTTAACACTGATTATGTCAACTTTCAAATTTGGTATCGCGAAAAAGACGCTCATATCGAGTATCATTATGGCAAACACTGGGTGAAAGATATTGTTTTCATGGAGCATGATGGTCCGGCCATTGGAATTGGCTTATATGATGAGGCTTCCAAACTCAAAGATGGATTTTATCTTAGTGATGATCCGAATCATCCTAAAATCAAATACAAAGAGACATACTTAAAAGGAGAGCCACAACCTGATACAGTATATGAACTCACTAAGGGT
This sequence comes from Flavobacteriales bacterium, assembly GCA_022763165.1. Classification (GTDB taxonomy): domain Bacteria; phylum Bacteroidota; class Bacteroidia; order Flavobacteriales_G; family JALEGO01; genus JALEGO01. Next base: position 18,430 of record JALEGO010000623.1, on the reverse strand, counting down.
TCTTCCTAAGGCCTTTTACTGTATAAATTTTTCTTTCTAATACGTTTGATTTACCAAGCAAAAGCAGCAGTTAAATCCTGAAGCTCCTGTTCTAAATTGATATTGCTGTTGATAGACGGTTTTACTTTCAAACTTCTCATTTGAATATCTTGATTAACACTTAAAATTTCTAAATCCGCATATTGATGTTTAAGTGCTTCGGCAATTTCATTGATGCTCAAATTTCTATCGACCAAGTTCATTTTGCCCTCAGTATTGTCAAACAATGATGAGCTAATGGCGGCAGAAGCACTTCTTAAAGAAACAAATGGTCTGATTTGATCACCAGTTCCATTTACGCTTATTCTTCTTTTAAAATGTGCGTCAAATGCAAATCGGTTGATGACAGCATCAAACCTCATGGTATCGGCATATCCAAAAACATTTCCACATCGTAAGACGAGGAATTTACACTTTCCTTCAAGTGCTGCTATTTGCTCTTCAGCTCTTAACTTAGAAATACCATAAAATGTCCTTGGGTTGGGGTTGGTGTTAATATCGACCTCCTCACTTGAAGATCCATAAACTGATATACTGCTCAGAAACACCAACTTTTGAACATTCGACTGTTCTACTTGATAAGTGAGTTCAGCAGTGCCCCAATGGTTGATCTGGTCGAATTCATGTGGGTGATGATCCGCAAAAGGGGTGGTTACTTTTGCAGCAGCATGAATTACGAACTGCACCTGTTTCAAAACACTTCCTAGCCTTCTAGAATCCAAGATATCCCCATGAACAAAACGCACCTTATTCCTATATGGATGCTTCTCTCCAAATGCCAGAAAAACATTATAGTTTGCTCGACTTAGATTATCATAAATAATGATTTCCTCTACTTGTTCATGTTCAAGTAAATCCTTAACAATAGCCGCTCCAAGATAGCCCGCACCTCCCGTTATTAATACTTTCATTTATTTCAATAATTCGGTGTGTAAACCACATTCAGTTTTATTCAATCCAGCCCATCTGCCACCACGTTCATCTTGAGGGTCAAACTTTTTGGTACAAGGCTGACAACCAATACTTAGATATCCCTTTTTTTCTAATGGATGCTTTGGCAAACCATGCTTTGCGGCATAATTGTAAATCATTTTATTAGACCAGTCCAAAATCGGGTGATACCGAAGTGTTCCATTAGGCGTTTTTTCAATTTCCTGAAAAGATTTCCTGTTAGCATTCTGACTTTTGCGAACACCACTAATCCAAATATCATATTTTGGTAAAATACTATCCATGGATTTTGTCTTATTTAGATAGCAACATGTATCGGGATCACTGGTAAATAAGAATTGACCATTTGCATCCCGTTGCTGATTTCGAGGAACATTTGATGATATATCTATCAAATTCAAATCCAACATTTTTTGGATGTCCCTTCTAAACCGCATCGTCTCAGGAAAATGATAACCTGTTTGAAGAAAATATATTGGAATCTGGTTGTCTATCACACTGATAATATGCAAGAGAGGGATGCTATGTGACTGAAAAGAAGAGGTTAAGAACATACTTAATCCATCTTCTTGCCACTTTTCTATTTGATTCGAGATCTTGTCAATGTCTTCTTTAAACTCATCCATAAACTATTTTTTTAAGAAATTTTCGTTCTAATTACCCACAATACTTAAGTTTGTGAATACTGAACTTAAAAGTGAACAGGTCGTTTATACAAGAATTTGGGGATAAAGATAAGCCCTTTTTAATTGCCGGACCTTGTAGTGCTGAGACTGAAAAACAGATGATGTCAACAGCGCGTCTTTTGGTTGATCTTACTAATATTAAACTTTTCCGAGCTGGCATTTGGAAGCCCAGGACAAGACCTGAGACTTTTGAGGGTGTTGGTGTAGAAGCCTTGGAGTGGTTACAAAACGTTCGGTCTACTTTTGATCTTCCCGTAACAACTGAAGTTGCAACCTCAGAGCATGTAGAAGCCTGTCTCAAAGCGGAAATTGATGTCTTATGGATTGGGGCGAGAACGGTTTCAAATCCATTTTCGATACAGGAAATAGCTGATGCCTTACGTGGTGTTGATGTGCCAGTAATGATCAAAAATCCTATCATTCCCGACTTGCAACTTTGGGTGGGAGCAATAGAAAGAATTCGCAATGCTGGAATCAAGACTATTGCTGCAATACATAGGGGGTTTTCATGGATGGACAAATCCATTTACAGAAATTCACCAAAGTGGGATTTAGCCATAGCACTTAAAACTATTTTTCCAGATATTGACATGATTTGCGATCCGAGTCATATCGCTGGTGAAAGAAGCTTGATAAAAGAAGTAGCTCAAAAGGCAATGGATTTAGACATGAAAGGTCTAATGATCGAATCTCACGTAGACCCTACAAATGCCTGGAGTGATGCGAAGCAACAGCTAACACCTAATGATTTAGCCGTATTGATTGACGATTTGATCATAAGAACTCTAAATTCCGATAATCCCTTATTTAAAAACAAGCTAGATGAGCTACGAGGTATGATCGATGAAATTGATGAAGTTATTGTTGATCAACTGCAGAAAAGAATGTCATTGATCAATGAAATTGGACTCTATAAAAAAGAAAATGGCGTGACCGTTTTGCAACTAGAGCGATGGGAAGACATTTTAAAAAGTCGCATTCAGTGGGCAAAAGAATCCAATTTAAATATAGAATTTGTACGAAAAATTTTAGAAGCAATTCATACAGAATCTATCAGAAAGCAAACAAATATCATGAACACGAACAATTCTACTGATAAAATTGAGGATTGATCAAAGTTGATTTTGCACAGCACATCCATTTGCAACAACTGACTGAACCAATCGTATATTTTTTGGATTTTTCTTTAATTGCCAGGTCTTAGAATTTTCATTCCAAACCCCACCAATCATTTTCATCCGTTTTGCAATACTAATATCATAGTCGAAACGCACTGAAAATGAGTTCGTTTTATCAAATTTTGAAGTAAAAAGAGTAATGGTTTTCATGGCAGCCAATTTAATTTGTGAAAATGTGTACAGATATAATTTACGAAGATTTTCTGTAAAAACCTGAAAGGCACAGACGACAATGTATAAAAAAAGCCCCCACCTTGGGGGCTTCGAATTTGCAGAGACCGCCTTACTTATCTCTACAAAAGGAAACTACGAAGCTTTTTGAGTCATTGGAGTCTCATCTATTTGATGAAAACCGAATGCTCTAAGTTTTTCCTGATCAAAGTCGTAATGAATCATCAATTGGTTCTTGATCAACCTTAAATATCTTAGTAAACTGTCGGGTGCATTTCTAAAACGGTCTACGCCAAGAATTTCATTTCTAATGTTTAGATAATTGCTTTGATAAACAGCATTAGAGTTCAATAAACATTTTGCTCTTTCAAAGAGTTCTTTGAAGGAGGACATATCAAAGAGAGACAATGGACTCTCAGGTCCCAACATTTCGTGTTTGAGTATCACATTTTCAGCCAGCTCAATTAGTTGCAACGGAGCTTCTGGAATATATATGTGATTTTTTTTAGGCATGTTTCGTAGCATGGTTTTGTATTTGTCTTGAATATTGCCAAGATCATGCCAGAAAAGTTGCCGAGAATAATTGAAGTTTTAAAAAATGTTAAATAAGGACTAACCGACAGCCCCCACCAGACCAAGGGTAGACCCCTGTTCATCATTGGATCTACGAATGAACCAATCACATTCTATGCTAAACTCATCTGTTTTAACAATGTATACGATGTTGTAACCTCCATCTGTTGACTCAACCAATTTCTTTTCAAGATCTTTTATGTCATCGAATGCTACACATCTGAAACCAGCCTTTTCATTTGAACCACAAAAAAGTTCGTTAATGAATTGCGCTTCTCTTCCGTTCAAAAAGCTCAATTGTTCGCTTTTGTAGTCTTTATCTATTAATTCCAAAATAGCGTTTGTATTGTTTTCCAAAACACTCTTTTCAAATGACTCTAAATATTGCTCAATGTCCTGTGCAAAAAGTTGTGAGCAAGAAAGCATTATAAATAGTACAACAAGTTTCATAATCCAAAATTAGCTTAATAAAGGTTTCTTATTATGAAAAAGTTTTAACAAATCTCTTTCATTTCCTTCCAAAAATACAGCTTTTGACAAAGGCAAGATGTAAGCTTGTGCCTTTGTGACATATAAGTATGCATAACCAGCATCCATTTGAATGTCACAAAACCGATCCCATTTGTATTCGTGGTTACCCAATGGACTTTCTATTTTCACACTTTCTTCAGATATTTCATATTGATACCTACCAAAGATTCGTTTCTGATCTAGCACTTTTACTCGAAGTGGCAGCATTAATCTGTTTATGAATCTCATCAAAAATCTACCCAAGAAAATCATTAAGAAAGAGAAAATGATTGCTGTTACAACCCAAAGTTTCCAATCAAAATACCCTCTAGGTTTATACATCCAATCCAGCATTGTCATGATAAGAATAACCAACATTGAGACAAAAATGAGTAAAACCCTAATTCGCTTCAATCCACTTTTGGAGTTCAAGAAAGCTTTGTTGAGCGCTACATAGTCTTTAAAATCAAGGTTGAAGTTGAAAGCGTGTGTCATTAGAATAATTTACAGAATATGGTTGTTAATTCCTTCAATTCCATATTTCAAAATTAATTTTCAATCATATTCTTCAGATGTTCTAAGGAATCCGCTTCACTGACCTTTTTGTCAACTCTCCATTTTTTCATCCTAGGGAACCTGACCGCTACTCCACTCTTATGACGAGAAGAAAAAGCTACACCTTCAAAAGCTATTTCAAATACCAATTCAGGTTTCACTTGTCTAACAGGACCGAACTTAGCAATCGTATTTTTCTTAACGAATCTGTCAACCTTCTTAAAGTCTTCATCTGTCAATCCGGAGTATGCTTTAGCAAAAGTCACTAGTTCCCCATTATCCCAAAGGCCAAAAGTATAATCTGTGAATAAATTGGATCTTCGGCCATGTCCCCTCATAGCATATGTCAAAACGGCATCCACTGTTAAAGGGTCTACCTTCCATTTCCACCAATCGCCTTTTTTTCTACCTACTTGATACGGAGCAGTTTTCCGTTTAAGCATTAAGCCTTCGCATAAGTGCGCTCTCGACTCATTACGTTCAAGCGCCAACGACTCCCATGAATCAAAACTAATAAGGTCTGATAACCTCAGCACCTCGTTTTCTTTGAGCCCAGACATTAATTTTTCCAACAGTTGTCTTCTCTCAGCTTGTGTTTTATTTCTAATATCTTCACCTTGATATTCAAGCAGGTCATAAACCATCAATATGACGGGTGTCTTTTCCAGCAAGCTTTTCCCAACTGTTTTTCTTCCTATTCGAGTTTGCAAAGCATGAAAAGACAAAGGTCGCCCCTCCTTAAATGGCAAAATTTCTCCATCCAAAACAGTACCATGAGGCAAAATGCTTCCAAGGTCTTGGAACTCTGGATATTTATCTGTGACAAGTTCTTCACCTCTTGACCATACATAAACAGCTCTGTTACGAACTATAATTTGACCTCTTATCCCATCCCACTTTCTCTCGGCTAACCATTCAGAAGCCAAGCCTAAATCATCGAGATTCTCCAATTGATATGCCAAGTAAAACGGATAAGGCCTTGAATCATCATCTTGCTCATTTTCCGTTAGGATCAATTCGTTGAACGACACTTCACTGGGGTTCCAATTACCCATGAGCTTATGAGCAACAATATTTTCATCTATCTCGAAGGCTTTACTCAGCGCCTTGATTACATTTTTTTGACTGATGCCTATACGAAACCCACCTGTCAAAATCTTATTGAAAATAAAGCATTCATAATAGGATAGCTTCTTCCAATTTTCAACAATGTAAGATTTCTTGTTCTCCTCCGAGTCCTCTTTCAAAGCAATGATTTCTCGAATAACGTCTGACAGGCTTCTTTGATCATTTTCACTCTCATCAGAATGTGGGCTCAACAACGAAATCGTTTCAGCCAAGTCACCAACGATATGATAACTTTCTTCAAACAACCACAAGGGAATATTTGATGTTTCAGCAGCCCATTCTCGCAAAAGGGTTGTGGTCAATGGCCTTTTAGGTCTTCTATGGGTAAATAATGCTATGCACCACACTTTGTCTTGATCGGGAGCTGTGTGAAAAAAATCGACCAACGCATTGATTTTAACATTGGTCTTTGTCGTTTCATCAATTTTCTGAACTAGTCTGGCAAATTGTTTCATTAATCCAGAATTTCAGATTCAAAATTCGTGTCTTCTATGGACACATTATAACCCTGTTCAACCAACCAGTTTTTGAAAATTTCTTTGTAACCGTGAGTAACGATAATGTTTTCAGCGCCTGTATCTTTTATAGTTTGATTTAAACCTTTCCAATCGGCATGATCGGATAAAACAAAGCCCGTATCAACGCCTCTTCTTCTCCTGTTGCCCCTGAGTTGCATCCATCCAGAAGCAGAAGCCACTCTATAGGGACTAAACCTTTTCATCCAAGGGCTATTCAAAGATGAAGGCGTTGCCAAAATCATGGCATTTTTGAACTGACCCTTTTGTGTTTCTTTGGGTATTGACTTCCAAGAGTTCAATGATATACCGATGTTTTCAATAATTTGATTAGTGTTGCCAACGGCTCCATGACAAAAAATGGGACCAATATTGGTATCTAATCCCTGAAGTACTCTCTGTGCTTTTCCTAGGGCATAAACCAAAATAATGGATGCCAAACCTTCATTTTGATTGCTTCTCCACCAATTGTTGATCTGGTCAAAAACCTGCGTATCTTCTTCCCATTGAAAAACTGGCAATCCAAAAGTGCACTCAGTGATAAAGGTGTTACATCGCAATGGCTCAAAATCCTCAGAGACAGCATCTGTCTGAACTTTATAGTCACCTGAAGCAACCCAAACATCCCCTTTATATTCAACCCTAATTTGTGATGAGCCAATGATATGGCCAGCAGGATGAAAAGAAAATCTAACACCGTTAATGCGTACTTCTTCTCCATACTCCACAGATTGACACTGGATTTGATCTCCAAGCCGATACTTCATGATGGGAGTGGAATATTTGTGTGCTAAGTAATGCTGATGCCCTGATCTTGCATGATCAGAATGTGCATGCGTAATGAGAGCCTTTTTTACTGGTTTCCAAGGATCAATAAACACATCCGCTTGTTCGCAGTAAATTCCATGAGTAGTAAACTGTAGCAATGGCATATTCAAAAATAGAGAACAAATAATATGTGCTGTTGTTTAATTGTAGTGAAAAAGATCCGGTTGGTATTGGGTGATCAGTTAAACGAAAATCATTCTTGGTTTAAAGAGGTTGATGATGATTGTCTTTATGTGCTTATGGAAGTGCGCCAAGAAACAGATTATGTAAAACATCACATTCAAAAAATACTGGGCATTTTTGCGGCAATGCGGGCCTTTCAGCAAACCCTTCTAGATAAAGGTCACAAAGTCAAGTATTTTAAGATTGGAGATAAAGAAAACCTACAATCATTTCGGAAGAACCTTGAGCCCATCATCAAAACCAAGAACATTCAGCTTTTAGAATATCAAGAGCCTGACGAATATCGTTTGGACCAAGATTTCAAGCAGCTATCACAGGTATTGGAAATTAAAGTTAGGATGGTTTCTTCGGAACACTTTTTATCTAGCAGAGATACATTGTCATCTCTTTTTGGCGACAAAAATTTCTTGATGGAATCGTTTTATCGAAAAATGCGGAAGGATCATGATATTTTGATGGAGCACAATAAACCAGTTTCGGGAAAATGGAATTATGATAAAGAAAACCGGAAAAAACTTCCTAAGGGACATCAACCGCCTGCACCAATTCAATACTGTCATAACCTTACAGAAATCTTAAATGAAATTAATACCTCAGGGATAAGTCACTTTGGCAATGTTGATGCAAAACGATTCATTTGGCCCATTAACCGTGATGAAGCCTTGGAGGTTGTAAATTTCTTTATGGCAGAACTTTTACAACACTTTGGTGACTTTCAAGATGCTATGAGCACAACAAGTTGGTCCGTGTATCACTCGAGAATTTCCTTTGCCATGAACATTAAATTGATCAGTCCAAAAGAGGTTATCGACTCTGCAATTGAAACTTGGAAAAAAAATCCAGATATCATTTCACTATCTCAAGTTGAGGGGTTTGTGAGGCAAATTTTAGGATGGCGGGAATATATGAGGGGAGTTTATTGGGCCAAAATGCCCGATTATGGCAATCTAAATGAGTTAAATCATGAAAACAAGCTCCCTTCATGGTTTTGGGATGGGAAAACCAAAATGAATTGTCAAAAACTTGCTATCAATCAATCCTTAAACTTTGCTTATGCGCATCATATTCAAAGGCTCATGGTAACAGGGAATTTTGCTCTGCTGGCTGGTGTCCATCCGGATGAAATAGATGCTTGGTATTTGGGCATTTATATAGATGCTTTTGAATGGGTTGAAATCACCAACACAAGAGGGATGAGCCAATTTGCAGATGGAGGAATTGTTGGCACTAAACCCTATGTTGCTAGCGCCAACTACATCAACAAAATGGGAGATTATTGCAACAATTGCTATTACGATAAAAAAGAAAAGTTCGGGCAAAAAGCATGTCCTCTGAACAGCTTATATTGGAACTTTTATGACCTACATAGAAAACGATTTATAGACAATCCAAGAGTCAATATGATGTACAGGGTATGGGATAAGAAAGATGCTCAGGAAAAAGTGAAAATATTAGAACAAGCAGAAGTTTACCTCAGTAACATCGACAATCTCTAAGAATGAATACAGCCATCTATTGGTTCAGGAATGATTTAAGGCTTCATGATAATGAGGCATTTCATGTTTGTACAGAAAATTATGAATTTGTCATTCCTGTTTACATCTTCGATCCGCTCTTTTTCAAAAAAGATCAGTTTGGTTTCCAACGAACCGCAAAATTTAGAGCTAAATTTCTGATTGAAAGCATTATAGACTTAAAGGACAGTTTAAGATCTCTAGGTTCAGATCTCATGGTTTTTTATGATGATCCCAAGGTTGTATTTGAAAAACTCAAAAATGAGCTGAATGCAACAGCCGTGTTCGGTCAAAAAGAGATTTCAAGAGATGAAATCGAACAAGAAAAAGCCATAGAAAACCAATTTGATTGCCAATGGATTTGGGGGAAAACGCTGCTGCATTTGGACGATCAACATTATGGCATTTCAAAGATTCCAGAAATATACACGGCCTTCCGGAAAAGAAACGAAAAGCATACTAAAATTCGTGGGCTTTTTGAAGCCCCTAAATATGTCAAATCTCCACAGCTACCCATTACAAAAGTACCAGTACTTTGTGATTTTGAACTTGAAAATTTTGAACAACCGGAGCATTCTGCCTTCCCCTTTAAAGGTGGAGAAAAGAAAGCTCTGGAAAGGCTAAAACATTATATATGGGAAACCGATCATGTTCAAAATTATAAGCACACTAGAAATGGTTTGATTGGGACCGACTACTCAAGTAAATTTTCTCCTTGGCTAGCGAACGGTTGTCTATCTCCCAGGATGATTTATCATGAAATTAAGAAATATGAGGAAGAGGTCAAGAAGAATCAGTCAACTTATTGGATGATTTTTGAACTCTTTTGGAGAGACTATTTTCAGTTTATAGGATTGAAACATCAAAACAGACTTTTTCTCAAGAATGGCATCCGAAATAATCCAAATCCTCAAAACAAATTGGATTTTGAAAAGTTTGAAATTTGGAAAGAGGGTAGCACAAAAGACCCATTTGTAAATGCGAATTTAATTGAACTCAATGAGACAGGATGGATGAGCAATAGAGGAAGACAGAATGTTGCTTCCTATTTGGTTCATGATATGAAATTGGATTGGCGTTTGGGTGCTGCTTATTTCGAATCTCTATTGATAGATTATGATGTCTGCAGTAATTATGGAAACTGGCAATATGTAGCAGGTGTAGGGAACGATCCAAGAGAAAATCGAAAGTTTGATACACGGCTTCAGCGTGAAAGATATGATCCTGATTTTGAGTTCGTCAACTTGTGGAATAAGGCTGAGAAGATATCTACTTAGTCTAGCAATCTTGGTTAACTCTTTCCATTTTTTCTACTTCAAATTCTAAGGATTTTGCTCTCTCAATAAGGCTATTGTATCTATCCTCTTCAAGTGATTTGGTTCTAGAAAGGATCCACAAAAACTTTTTGTTGGGACTTCCTACTAAAGCATATTGATAATCATCATCAAGTTCATATATATGATAATCAGCCGAAAAGGGTGCAAAAAAAGTAACTTCCAATTGACCTGGAAAATTAGGGTCTGGAATCTTTGCATTTCCTTTGATATCCTCAAATTCACTCGTTTTCACGTTTCTCCCTTTGTTATAAACCTCAACTGAGCCATCATCTTTCAAAGTATAAGTAGCTGTGATACAATCAAGGCCCTTTTCAAATCGATTTGGGAATTTTGCAATCTCATACCAAGTTCCGGCATACCTTTCAAGGTCTACATCAGCGACTGTTTTTGACTCGTGAATATTGTTAGTTTGACAAGCAAAAAAGCCTGAAACCACAATTAATGAGATAAATAATGCTCCTTTCATATCAATGGAACTAATAAACTTCTTGATTGTTCAAACTAATAGTGAAATTGATCCTCCACCCAACGAAGATTCTTTTTCTCAATTGGCAAGAATAAATGAACATTCATTACTAATCCTTTATGAAACAGGAAAAGTAAACCATCATTTGGATAAATTACTTCCCAATATCCAGAAGACTCCTTCCTTTTAAGGTAATTCAAACCATAGGTTTGCTCCAAATAGCTCAAGCTTTCGTAAAATGGAAAATGTCCTTTGATACTTATTTGTCTTACTGTGCTCGAATCAAACTTAAAGGCTGTAGCATTGATGTAACTTACCTTTCCTTTGTCCAAATAAACCTTCCAAATGCCATTACAATCACTGAATGTCATTTCCTTATTCCACTTTAGCAGAAAAGGGAGTTCTTTTTCCAATAGATATCCGGAAGCTTTCCAGGCATTTACCACTTCCTTCCTACTCCTAAGCTCATCATATTCGCATGTCATATTCCAGTCTTTAAATGACAAACCGATTTGTTTAAAAAGATCCTGAGCCATACAGACATTAAGGAAACATACGAATATCAATATTAGGAATGCCTTAGTCCTCAATGTTCAACTTAATTTTTTTTGGTAATTTTTCAAAAACAAGATCGTATGCCTCTTTGGCGTGCTGCTTCCATTTTTCCACTGAAAACCTGGTAATATCATCCACTTTCACCCATTTATATCTGGCAAGGTAAGGAGCTGGTTCTATTCCTTCGAGATTAATCAACTCATCAAAGCCTGATGAAGATGCCTTGAAAGATGCTGGAGTAGGGACTTGATCCAGTCCAAGTACCAAAAACATTTTTTCTCCGACACAAAAGCATAAATCGTTTCCCCATTTAACATCCTCTGTGACTCCTTTGAATTGTAAACATACTGTTCTTAAGGATTCAATCGTGGTTTCCATGAACCCAAATTACACAACTCGTGATATTATCATGAAAAAACCTTTGTCAACATCTGGTCCATAGGGAACGGGTCTGAATATGGTCTCCCTTTGTAGAAAGTATTAATAATCTTAAAGCAAATGAACTTTTGTGTTTCATAGTCCTGAATCAATTCGATTATTATATTTCCAAATTGTTGATTCAAACGAGCAAATAAGCTGGGATTAGGTTTGTAGTAGCATTGATAGACCATCTGACTCCTATCATCAGTCATCCGGTAAAAAAGTCTGGCATTTTGCTGAACATACTCCAAAGAATTTTTAAAAAGTTCATTCAAAAAATAGAAATAATTAAGTTGTGATTTTTGATCCCAATTTAAACTGATAACCAAACCTCGAATACTATTTGACTCATACTTTTGTAATACAAACTGCTTTTTTCGAATAAATATTTTGTTGGGATCTGAAAAAAGAACAACCCTCTTATGCAACCTATGAATTCTCTTTCTGTAGATCCAGTTGTTAATCTTCAAGTGTTCAGGGAGTTTTGGCAATGGCTCAGAGAACACGGTAAAGTTTTTTTTAACCTCTTCGTCATTAGGAATTAAAGATTTAAGGTATGTATCGATATCTCCCATACCCATACAACATTTGTAACATGACATTTGTTTGGTACTGCATAATAACATGTGATTAAATTAGTCCTAATTTGAAAAATCACTCACCATATTACGATTGGTTCGGAGTTGACTATGGGTCCAAGCTCGCTGGTACAACGGTAATTTGCTTTTTAAAGAATGAAAAGCTGGTTTTTGTACAATCCGAAAAGAAAAAGTCTGCCGATGTAATGATTGAAAAATTCGTCAAGTCAAATCAGTACTCAAGCGTTTTTATGGATGCGCCATTATCCCTGCCCGGAGTCTATACCAAACATACCGGTTCAAAGGACTTTTTTTATCGTGAAGCAGATAAGATCTTAGCTGCAATGTCTCCGATGTTTCTTGGCGGTCTGACGGCAAGAGCAATGCGGCTTAAACATACCCTTGATAAAATTGAATTCATTGAGACCTACCCTGCCCATCTTTTTAAGGAAATACTGAAAGTTCCCTCGTATAAAATGGATTTAATCGAAGCTAATAAAGCTCTGAAAGATTTACTACCATTTTCATTTGATAATCCTGAGAATTGGCATCAATTTGATGCTCTCGGAGCATGGATTTCAGGTTGGAGACATCATAATGAAAAAAGTGAAATCATCGGTAGCAAACAAGAAGGTGAAATCGTCATTTAGTTCCTAATAGTTTTTTTGATTTGAACTTCTCATGCGACCCATACCAAAGTTTCTCTTTTTGAGATGCTTTGTTTTTCTTCTTTGTACCCTTTTACGCCACATTACAAAGCTGGATTTTTTGAGATGACGTCTCATAATCTCAATGACTTCTTGCTCTTTCAAACCAAACTGAATGGCTATCGCTTCAAATGGCGTTCGGTCTTCCCATGCCATTTCAATTATTCTATCTACTTCTTGACGCATATAACAAAACAAGCTTTCATTTTGATTGTTTATAGTTCATGAAACCCTTACCATACAAAATGTGTACAGTTTGCGGGTTACCTTTTAACTGGAGAAAGAAATGGAAAAATTGTTGGGAACATGTAAAATACTGTAGTGAGAGATGCAGAAGAAACAAAAATAAACATGAAACTATTCAATCTAACTTACAACAATCCAGAGATTGATTCGGAAATTGACAAAATAGTTGGGAAGAGATTTGGTTTTTTACAAGCCTTGAAGAAAGGAGGCACCGGATCTCCCAAGCTGTATCTCCTATCAGGTTTTCAGGAAATCGAAGCGCTCATTCATGATACTTCCAACCTCAACAGAGCAAATATAGAAGCCTGTGAGAATGGTATTATTATAAGATTTAGAGTTCGCTTAGAAACTTATGGAGTCCCAATATCAAGGAATAATATTGATAGCGTTTTGGACGATGTTAATCACGATGAGTTTGCCAGCATTCTTAAATTAAAGTTTAAAACAGGAGAAATTAAGTTAGGTGTAAAGAAATACGAAAGAAACGGAATGATCCGTTATTGGATGAAATGGCTCAGCTAGAGATAATCTCTCAACTCTTCCTTAAGTCTTTTATAATATTCTAATTTACTTTTGATTTCATCCTCTTCAGACTTTTTTGGCGTTACTTCAGCGGGAGGATCGAAATCTTTGTCTATAACCTCGATTTGGATAATATCTCCTTTTTTCAAATTTCTTTGATTCCATTTTACATGTTCCATCTCGTCAGAATCCAAACCAGCTATTGAAAGCACTAAATCTTGATCTTCAGATTTTCTTTTCACCGAATCAGCAATACAGGTTATGACGTGGTTTTTACTGGAAAACCCAGCTTTACATAGCACCTGTCCGTTTATTACTACTTTAAACCCTAGCATTCATTATCTCATTTAGTTCTTGATAAAATTCTTCCAAAAAGGGAGTGCTCTTATTCTGGACAAATTGGCCATTTTTCTTTTGAATTAAATGTTCACTGAAAAGGCTCTTTTCTATGTTGACTTCAACTACAAATGCTCCTCTAGAGAGAGCATTTTCAACAATGATTTGAGGCAAATTGGTGGCCCCAGATGTACCAATGATTATGAGAAGACCAGTATTTTTTGAGATTCGTAAAACGGTATCCCTCTTGTAATATTTTTCATTGTAATACTCATCAAACCAGAGCACATGAGGTCTCAAGTCATCACCACATTTGGGACATCTTAGTAGTACCCATTCTTTTTCTGTGATTACATGTTTGTCTCGTTTGGACAAATCAATTGTTGTTGGAAAAGGGTACAATTCTGAGCTGCATTCACTCCCGCAACGCACAAAATCGAAATCTCCATGAATCAAAAAAGTTCTGGCCTCTGAACTTCCTGCCTTTTTATGCAAACCATCGACATTTTGAGAAACTAAGGCAAACTGATCCTCTAATAGGCATTCGATATCTTTGAGTAGAAAGTGTGACTTATTCGGTTTTGCAAATTCAGTAACCGATTTTCTGTAGAGAAACCATTTCCAAACTTCCTGAGAAGCTTTTTGAAACATCGAGAATGTTCCTATTTCTTGAGCTTTGTAGTTTTTTGAACCAGAAACCCAATAGCCATCTTTTCCCCTAAATGTCGGGATACCGCTCTCCGCAGAAATTCCAGCACCTACGAGAAATGTGATTTTCCTGCCATTGTCTAGTGTTTTTTTGAGTACATCTTTTAGTTTAGAATTCATAGACTAGCCAAAAAGTCCTTTGTATTTTCTATTAATGCTTCACGCAAAGGACTTTCCCTGGAAGAGTGACCACATTCCACCATGTCTAATTTAACATTCAGTTTTTCTGAGAGTTCCATTGCCATTTTGGGTGGGGTAATCATGTCATATCTTCCTTGAACGATCCTCATAGGTATATGATGAATTCTTGGCAAGTTTTCCATAATATAACCTGGAGTCAGAAAAAAATCGTTGGAAGCAAAGTGGCATTGAATCTTAGCATGTGTTTCAAAATCATAACTTGCTAATAGGCCCTCAATTTCCGCATCCGTCATAGGCTTTAGCCTGGACACAGCTGCGCTGTAATAACACAAATCGTATGCAGCATTTTTGCAAGTATCTGCATCACCATTCAGAATACGATCAAAGTAATATTGAGCAATAGATTCTGATGCATCTAATGGTAAAGTAACTCTTTTCCAGGCGCTTGGATAAAACAATTGAGTACCTCCTTTTTCAAAGTGAGCTCTTTCTGACTTCGATCCTGTAAAGATTCCTCTTAAGATCATTGCTTGAACACGTTCTGGGTAAGTAATCGCGAACATCAAACTTAATGTACTGCCCCAAGAGCCCCCAAACAAAATAGTCTTATCCACTTTGCATAGGTCCATGATTCCCAACATATCCTTGACAAGATTTTGTGTGGTATTACCTTCAAGTTGTGCTGTTGGGGTACTCTTTCCTGAACCTCTTTGATCAAATCGAATTACGTTTACTTTATCTAGATCGAAAAAGTCTTCATCAAAGCTGGATGTTCCCAAACCAGGTCCACCATGAACAAAAAACAGTGTTGGTCCAGCTGCATTTCCCACATGTTTATAATATACATTGTGTCCATCGTTGGTTTCTAAGTACCCTTCCGCTAAGTTTTTCATGATTCTGATTCAGTAAATGTTCAAGTTACAACATATGAAGTAAACTTGGGTCGAAGAGCACTAAAATGCTAGTCTAAAGCCTAAATCCCCAGACCAAATGACATCGACATCAACATCCAGCTCTTCTGAGTTCAAGCCCTCCAAAACATCATTGTATGTATTGGTAGGATGATAGTGGACAGTATAATTTGCACTTATAAATAGAGATACCAATCTTGAAAGTCTAATTTGCGGTTGCAGACGTACTAAAAACAGATATTGGTTTTCGAGTAAAGAGAAGTTTTCATTAAAAATCAAGTCTGCTTCCAATTCTCCACCGAAGTTAATTCTCTTATCAGACTGAGATACCATACCTATTCCATACCCTAAAAAGTAAAGGTTTTTGTCAAAATTTCTACCAAGACTAAGATGATTATAAAGCTTGTGAGTACTACCAGTTTTAAAGTTCAATTGAGCATGCTTTAGCAGTCCCCCAGAGATATCCAATACATGGTAACCCTTTTGAGCAAAAGAGATCAAGCCCAAACCAACTTTTTCAGCTGTATCTGCATAGTTGAAAAGGCCTATTTGATAACCTTTAGAAACTCTTGCATGATTAAATATAGAAGATATCTGCCATAATTTACAGGTATCATGGGCCACATTGAACAACCCTGATAATTGACCAAGAGAGCTGTTTTTAGCTATGTTAAACAACCCGGAAACCTGGGATCCTCGAATATTTTTCGTGATGTTGAATCCACCAGCCAGTTGCATGAATTTGGCATCTTTCTTATTGATGTTCGCAAAACCTGCATATTGGCCATAGTTAGAAGTACTGGTATTGATAAATCCGGCAATTTGTGGACCTACAATAGTTTTACTGAAATTACCAAATCCTGCGATTTGCATGCCTGTTGTATGGTCCCTGTTGGTATTATAAAAACCGGCAACTTGTATACCCACAACTTTGCCATGGACAAGATTGCCAAAACCAGCGGCTTGTATACCAATTAAACGATCCCCCACAATATTCTGAAAGCCGGCTAATTCAACGCCATAGACATCTTCTCTCACAATATTCAAAAATCCTCCAATCTCTAAGCCTTCAATTGTATTGCTATAACCACTAATTAAATTAAGAGCAAGGCTATTCTTACTTACACTGCCATATAGATTGTTGGTACTAATACTTGGTACAAGAGAGAGCTGAAATCGTGAAGACACATTCTGAATTGGCCCAAGATCCGCAGCCATTCTTTGCCTCAAATCACTTACAAATATGTCTACGATTGACATTCCATCAACTGGGCTGTAGTATGGATAGGAGCCTACTACAGAATCTTGGAACAATTTTTTTGATTGCTGGTTTGCTGGTAAAGACGCAATTTTTGGTATGCTCTGAAATTTTTGAAGTTCCACGCTCAATGTGATAACCTTCTCTCCGGTTACTGTTAAAATGGTATCCTGATATCCTTTGTCCCTAATGGCCAAGATAATATCAGGGTTTTCTGTTTGCACAGCATAGCTAAATTTTCCCTTTTGATCAGATCTAGTATATGATTTTTGCCTAATATCATAGACCAATGCCGATGGAATAGGTGCTTTGGTACGTTTATCATAGATGGTTCCCTTAATACGATATTTCTTCTTCTTTTGAACCACGGCCTTTCTTAAAATCACAACATGATTACCATTGGCTTTGAAATCATAAGAAGGACCAATCAAGTCAGTAACGACCAATTGTACTTTTCTTTGTTGGCAAGAATAGGAGATAATACTATCAGCAGGCAAGAAATCAGGGTTATATGCGAAATGAATTCCTGAAGATTTGCTTATAAGATTAAAAGTTTCTTCAATATTCAAATCTTTAACAGTAAAACTCACTTTTCTGTCCAACAAACCCTGTCCACTTATAGTTGTGATCCAAAGACTTAGAAAAGAAATTATAATGAAAAGCTGGATTTTCATTGACAAGCATTTCCGGATATTATGTACTTGTTATCTGCGCTCTTTTGGACCTCAAGGTTAAAGGTCAAACTGATGACATCCAATACTTCTTTTAAGGAATTTCCTTTAAATGAAGCAGATATTTTGCAATTCTTGATCTCTTCATTGGCCAACTCAATTTCCACATTGTACAATTCATTTAACTTTTTAACGACCTTGTGTAGTTTAATCTTTCTAAAAACAATCATTCTATCTTTCCAGAAAAGATGATCGGCTTCAAGATTTTGGCGCTTCTTAAGCTTGGGTTTACTCGTTTCAAAATCTACTCGCTCTCCAGCGGTCAAAACAATATTTTCTTTGATCTTAGGATGGCCAACTGTCACTACTCCGGACTCTACAATAACGTGAGTAGAATCTGATTTGAGAATTTTACCAATTTTATGCTTATCCTGAACCAAAAAAGAAGTTCCCAAAACCTTCACGGTAACATGTTCAGCTTCAACAATAAAAGGTCTAGAAGAATCTGGAGTCACTTCGAAGAATACTTCTCCTTCCATTAAAACTTTTCTGGTTTCACTTCCATCATTTAACGCAAACTTCAATAAACTATGATCGTTGAGTGTTACAATTGTGCCATCAGGAAGTGTGTCAGTGACTACTTCATTCTTTGAAGATATTACTAAGAAATTGGAAGTGGTATTCTTGTAAAAATAAAACAATGTTCCGGCAGCAAATATTATGCTTATAGAAGCCGCAACCAT
>JALEGO010000622.1 GCA_022763165.1 Flavobacteriales bacterium | reverse complement strand
TTCTAAAAAACACCTCTTTCACTTCTAGAAATGCTTCAATGCAAGCTTCCCTCTGACTTAGCTTCTTCTTGGAATCCTATTTTTGGGGAAGGTCCTGGTATTTTCTAAATTCTAAGACTTCACACTAGAATACAGGGTATACCTCCCCCAGCTTCATAGCCTCCGTCCTCTCTATGCCCATCGTTCAAAAACGCATGTCATTCATACCCTGTCACTGGTCTCATTCGACTTATTTAATGTAAACGTTTCCAAAATCCTATTAGGGGATTTTCCACTGAGATAGCTACCTAGTGGAATTTCCAGGGTAAAAAATCAAATAACTACCCAGTAAACTTTTTCATAATATAAACAGGAGAAAAAAATATGACTTTTTTAACAATTAAATCTAATGTTGGAGAATCCAAAAAAATAATTCGATCAATTTTATTGTTTTCTATTGCGAATTTTTATTTAATCAATGCTCATGCGTGCTGTGGATATGAAGAAGACGAAATGGATGAAGTAGAAGGGAGTTCCCGTGGATTTTACTCACTTCCTACTCATAGAAAAGCATCTAATGATCTTGAAACGCGTTCTATAAGACTTGATAACGTAAAAAGTCGTCCTGGAAGCAAATCATACCCTAAAATAAATCCAGATGTTTATAAAGATGGTAGTAAAATAACAAAGGGTTATGAAGCACCATCTATGCGGCATATGCATGTCGGAGCAAAAATAGGCCACGATGATCGAGTTCATGTTCGGCATACAGAAAAATCACCTTGGCGTGTTCACGGGCATTTGGAAATGCTATTTCCCAATGGGAAAAGGTATATAGGAAGTGGTACAATGGTTAACTATAAGCATGTTCTGACTGCAGGTCACTGCCTCTACAGTTATAAGGATGGGGGATGGGCAACGAGTATTCAGTTTACTGCTGCACAAAATGGGAGAGAGCTACCCATAGAACCTGCTTTTGCAACCCATCTATTGACAGTAAAAGGATGGGAAGATGGAGGGGACTCTCGTTTTGATATGGGGATGTTAATTCTCGATCGTAATTTAGGGGAGGAAACAGGATGGTATGGCATAAGTACAGACACCGATAAATTTTTAGAATCCCTCAAAGTTAACGTTACAGGTTATCCCGGAGATGAGGATAAAGGAAGTGGCACACAGATGTGGACAATGTCTGGAGCTATTGCAAAAATTTATCCTGAACAATTTACGTATACCTTAGATACAACTGGCGGTCAGAGTGGTAGTGGAGTTTATGCTCAATTCACTAAACCTGCGGGATATTATTGCGTGGGTATACATACCCAAGGGAGAGAAAATAAGTATAATACAGCGACAAGGATAACGAGCTCTAAGTTTGATCGACTGGTTTCTTGGATAAATGGTACTTGGTATGATTTTGAACTTTGATTATGTCTTTTTAGGTTAGTAATACAGATCTATGCTATATTCATAAAGAATATCTTGAGATTTTCGGTGATGAAAGTAAGTGTGATAGGGAGGATTGTCACAAGACACCTCCCTTTTCCTAAAGAAATTTAATTAGATAGTCGACTGCTAGATATGATGCTTACCCATAATACTAACGTATTTTGCAACAGAAGCATGTATAAAAAGCAAAACTCTTGTATTCGAAATTGATATGACTCCTACAATAAGGCTACAACACCTTCTTGTCTTTAAACAGCCTCAGGGTGAAAAACCTCAATTGTAAAACAGCCGTCTGTTTTATAGCATTTATTTGTTAAACAGGGCTATATTCTGTTGACTTTAAAAAAGCATCCTCTATCGTATAAATTGAAGGTTAAAATCATTTAACCTTATTAGATAAAAGGTTTCTAAATTAATGCATAGAATGGCTCTTACTTATTTAAATGAGGTATGGCTTCCTTCATCAGATCGTAAACCTTTAATTATTAGAGGGGCTCGTCAGGTTGGAAAAACCTGGCTCATTCGTCAGTTAGCAACCCTATCTAACAAGGTATTAATTGAGGTCAACTTCGAAAAAACCCCACAAGTTTCTAGTCTTTTTGCGAGCAATGATCCCCATCAAATTTTGATAAATCTCAGCGCTTTTTTGAATAAGAAAATTGAGCCCTCCGAATGCCTATTATTCCTAGATGAAATCCAAGCTTCTCCAGAAATTCTAGCTAAATTAAGGTGGTTTTATGAGGAATATCCAACGTTACCAGTTGTTTCTGCTGGCTCCTTACTAGAATTTGTTTTTGAAGACCATACTTTTAGCATTCCTGTTGGCCGCATCTCTTATTTGCATTTAGAACCTCTCTCCTTTGAAGAGTTTTTATTGGCTCGTGATCAGGAACCTCTTTATGAATATCTCCAGAATTTTCAGTTTAAAGATAACAGAGAGATTCCCAAGGCTATACACGCGCAATACTTATCCCTCTTTAAAGAATATATTCTTATTGGGGGAATGCCTGCGGTAGTTTCAAGTTGGATAAAAGACCAATCGCTCACAATGGTCCATCAAATTCAGAATGA
Organism: Flavobacteriales bacterium; assembly: GCA_022763165.1. Classification (GTDB taxonomy): domain Bacteria; phylum Bacteroidota; class Bacteroidia; order Flavobacteriales_G; family JALEGO01; genus JALEGO01. The sequence continues at coordinate 821 of JALEGO010000622.1, read as the reverse complement.
CCTTCTGGCAACATACAGGGATGATTTTGCTAAATATGGAGGACGTATTTCTTTAGATAAACTTGATGAAATTATGATGTCTGTGCCCAAAAGATTAGGTCAAAAATATGTTTATAGCAAGGTGAACTCTTCTCTAAATGGGCAAACTGTTAAACAGGTCCTCTCTCTTTTTAATAAAGCTCGAATTTGTCATCGTGTTTCAGGATGTTCTGCCAATGGTGTTCCATTACTGTCAGAGATAAAAGAAAAGTATTTTAAGGAAGTGTTTTTGGATACGGGTTTATGCAGCACAGCATTAGGACTAAACTACGCGCAAATTCAGTCTATCGATGAACTGAATGTCATTAACAATGGCGCCATTGCTGAGCAAGTTGTTGGGCAACTGTTGCGAACAATTTTCCCTTTTTATCTGGAACCAACTCTTTATTATTGGCATCGAGATGCAGAGGGATCTAGTGCTGAAATTGATTATGTTATTCAACATGGGAAACAAATTATTCCCATCGAGGTTAAAGCTGGAAGCACGGGAAGCTTAAAGTCATTGCATTTGTTTATGGAATTAAAAAAGAAAAATCTATCGGTTCGTATAAACTCGGATATTCCCACTAAAACAAATGTTAATGTTAAGGGAAGCACTGGAGAAGTAAGCTACACGCTGTTTTCTATACCCTTTTATCTTATAGGGCAAATTCATCGCTTATTGGAAGAAGCTTTATAAAAGAAAGTTGATAAATCGGTTTTGATATTTCGCTGCTTGATAGCAGGATCCACTTTTCAGTAAATCTTCTTGAAGTTTTTTAGGCATATGTTATGAACTCATT
>JALEGO010000621.1 GCA_022763165.1 Flavobacteriales bacterium | reverse complement strand
TTAGCCTAGAATGGTTAATGGATTATGCTTTGGCTTTAGCAATCATTATGTGTGTACTGGAGGTTGTACTTGGCTTTGCCTTAATATTTGGATCTAAAATTAAAGTCACGCTCATATCACTTTTCACTCTTACTGTAGTCTTCTTTTTCTTAACACTGCATACCTGGCAGTGTGATCCATTTGCAACGTACAATGAAATACGTGTAGTTCCAATAGGAAGTGAACAGGAGCAATTATTGAATAGTAGGGCAGAAGAATCAGGAGCAAGTGTTGAGTTTGTTGGTAAGGATGCTCAAAATGCCACTTTCAAAGAAAAGATGGCCGTGCAGTGCGTTAATGATTGTGGTTGTTTTGGTGATGCAATGAAAGGTTCTCTAGGAAGAAGTCTAACGCCTTATGAGTCATTCTTGAAAGATGTTATCTTGATGATACTTCTGATTCCAGTAGCGCTTTACGCAAAAAAAATAAAAGAGAATGACACAGCAGCTAACATAGGTTTTCTTTTAGGATCTCTTGTTGTAGTGGGGTTCTTATCTTGGGTTTTTAATTGGAAATTCTACTGGATTTTCTTCGTTGTTGGATTCGTTTTAACTTTTGTTGTAAGAAAGTTTTTAAAATCAGAGTGGACAACCTACATTGTTATTACGATACTCACACTCTTATTCATTAGACATACCTATAATCATCTACCCATGAGGGATTACAGGCCCTATGCAGTAGGTAACAACATTTCTGAATTGATGCAATTACCCGAAGGAGCGCAGCCAGATGTTTATGAAAATATCTTTTATTATAAGAATCTAAGCTCAGGAGAGGTGGAGGAACACAATGCCAATAGTGAAATGCTGAAGAGTGGACAATTAAGTGACAAATCCAAATATGAATTTGTAGATAGAAAAACAAAACTGATTACCGCAGGGGATAAGCCACTTATAAGTGACTTTAATTTGATATACAGCGATGGTAATGATTATACAGAGGATATCCTAAACGAAGAGTATGTTATTTTGGTGATTGCCTATGATATTGAAAAGTCGGACAAGGCAGTTTTTAGCAAATTAAATGAGCTTCAAATTGAAGCCAACAATAATGGGATGTACATATATGGAGTGTCTGCTTCATCAGAAAGTGATGTAAGTGAGTTCAGACATGATCATGAGGTGCAATCTGAAATAGAGGATTGGTACTCTGCGGATGGAACAACTTTAAAAACGGTCATACGCAGTAATCCAGGGATTGTGTTGTTTAAAAAAGGAGTAGTTCTTGGGAAATGGCATTTCAATGATTGCCCTTCATTCCAAGAGATCTCAAAACTTAAATCTTGATTAATTGATAGTATTTTGTTAATAACTAGTTAATGCTAAGCCTCGGAACTTAAATAATTTAATATTTTTGTAATTAATTGTTTAGGGCAAAACAAAAACGAATTAACCTTACTGTCAAAATTTGAAAACTAAAAATGTTATTTGGATAGCGTTCCTCATTGCGCTATCTAACTTTAGCACATATAGTCAAGGTCCATGTCCTGGTGGGCCTGTACCTGCAAATGATTGTGGAGGCTGTTATGTATGTGATGTGAGTCAATTAAATGGCGCTTCAGGTAATACTTCAGCTTACTCTCCTGGAACAAACCCATGCCCAGGAACTATTTCGGTTGAAAATAATGTCTGGTATGGCTTTATGGCCACAACAAACTTCGTTAGTCTGGAGATACAAGTGTCTAATTGTCAGAATTCTCAGAATCCTAGTGGCGATGGTTTGCAAGGGGCAATTACCTCGGGTTGTGGGGCTCCAGTTGCTGGATGTATAACTACAGGAACAGTTTCAAACTTTACACTCTCAGCTTCAGTAGTGCCTGGTCAAGTGTATTACTTGATGATAGACGGCTTTGCTGGAGCCCACTGTGATTATTCCATAAACGTGCTAAGCGGAGGAGGAAATCTGCCGGTGGCTGACCCTTTGCCGCCAAGTGGTGAATTAGTTGTCTGTCCTAATGGAGGCCCTTATACTTACACGATACCTCCAGTTGCAAATGCCTCTGAGTACGTTTGGACTGTACCGCCAGGGGCTACTGTCAATGGACAGCCCGGGCCGGCCACAATTCAAGGAAGTGCAGGAACTTCTGTAGATATTGTTTTTGGCGGAGCAACCGGACAAATTTGCGTTACAGCTCAAAATGCTTGCAATATGAGTAATCAGGTTTGCATAAATGTAACCCCAAAAATTATTCCTCCAACAATATTGCCTGACACTACTATTTGTTTTGGGGAATGTCTTGTTTGGGGAAATGGAAATAATTATTGTGCGCCTGGATTGTTAACACATACATATACTACAGCCGATGGATGTGATAGTATGGTACAGCAGTTATTATTAATGGCGCCCCCAATAGTTCATGATATTGGATTGGTGCAGTTGTGTGCTGGTGATTTTGTTAATGTTTGTGGAAATATTTATACTAATCCTGGAGGTTATGTTACTACCTGTCAATCTCAAATACCTCCATATTGTGATTCTATTGTAACAGTGCAATTAGATGTTTCATTCTTATATGCTGATGTTCAATTGATTCAGGACGCATCATGTGGAGTAGACAATGGTGAGGCATGTGCTTATGAACTGATTCAGGGAGTACCTCCATACTCATACCAGTGGAATGATCTTTATTCACAAACTACACAATGCGCATACAATCTCCCAGCAGGTACTTACACTGTGACAATAACAGATGCTATTGGATGTACTTCTACAGCATCTGTTGTTGTGAACGGAGGAACACCTGGTTCTTTGGGATTAGCACTAACCTCACCTGTTTCATGTTTTGGTTCCTGTGACGGGGAAGCAACTGCTACAATGACGGGAGGTGCTCCACCTTTTATTTATTCATGGGATGATCCTAACGCTCAAACTACTCAAACAGCTACAGGATTGTGTGCGGGAACTTATAATGTTACGGTTACAGATGCTGCAAACTGTGATGTTTCTGGCACGATTGTAATACCGCAACCTCCAGACATCACTGTCCAACAGAACAGCACTGATGCTGTGTGTGGATTTGCCAATGGATCTGCATGTGTGGTAGTTGGAGGGGGTACTTGGCCGTACAGCTATCTTTGGAGTGATGGTCAAATAACGGATTGTGCGACTGGTGTAGCTCCTGGCTCTTATGATGTTACCATTACTGATGCCGCAGGCTGCGCGAAGACAGAAACTGTTGTTGTGAATGATGATCAAAGTGTAGTGCCGGATGCCGGCAATAATGGTACGCTATCGATTTGTGAAACTGCCAATCCGGTGAACCTTTTCAATTCTCTAGGAGGAACACCATCTGCCGGTGGCTATTGGACACCTGCGTTGGCTAGTGGCACTAATTTTTATGATCCTTTGTTAGATGGTGCAGGTACCTTTACTTATACTGTTTCTGGGACAGGCACATGTCCTGATGCAAGCGCTGATGTAATTGTGACTGTTACAGTTCCCAATGACCCTGGCATGAATGGATCTATTACGTTGTGTAGCTCTGATCCATCAGTAGATCTTTTTAATTCTTTAGGAGGCACTCCAGATTTGGGTGGAACATGGACTCCAGCTTTGACAAGTGGTACGGGAGTATTTGATCCAGCCGTAGATGCCGCTGG
>JALEGO010000620.1 GCA_022763165.1 Flavobacteriales bacterium | reverse complement strand
CTCAAACTCCTGAACAACCGATGGTTGAATATCAACAAAAGAGATAGAAGGAATATTACTTACTTCTATGGTATCATAATGAACCGTATCCACAATATTAGTTTCAATTGGATCTTTCTTACAAGCATTCGTGCTCAAAAGAATTACCAACATAAACAGAACAGACACAAAACTAAATGCTCTCATTTTCTCAAATTTTAATTCACTATAAACGCCCAAAAAGTCTTATAAGGCTCTGGAAGTTCATCTCTTGGAAATTCAACATTTTGGGGTTGATCACCATCATTTACATAGTAGCGCATGTATTGAGTAGTACCTTGCGGTAGGTCAGCTGTATTAATCCAAAAAATGTGCAGCGGATTATTGGCTATGTTTAAGAAAGTAGTTGTATATGTAGTAGCATTGGAAAAATCATCTGGATCACTGGATATTTTCAGCTGGTTTACTAAAAGATTTGAGGTGGCCGTACTATCGTCCTCCACAAAAAATATGAATGCTACAGATTGATTGTTTGGCAACATCACTGGATTATAAAAAATTGAGTCCACCCGATTGGAAGCATCAGTGTAGTCTATCGAATAAGTGGCCGAATCCAATATTAGAAAATAGGGATTAATTGTTGGAGGCAAATTCGCATATTCGGGCACAGTCCCATTGATATTTTTTGCTCCATTCATAATCCACCCAGTAATATTGTCGATATCTGACTGTGGCAGTCCTTGACCAATTGCATCTTGAGGCATAATATCATTCACATTTACAAAACAACAATTCGTTAAACGCTCGTGGAAAACAGATCTTGCTGTATCAAATGGAATGACTCTAAATTGAAAATCCTCAGCCGCATTATTTTTAATAATAGGATGATAGACCAAAGTAGAGTAAGAAGATTGAACAGTTCTAAAATCAGGTTCAAAAGCACCATCATGACAACCAGGATTGGCACATTTTACAGACAAAATATTGTTGTGTAAACCTACAATAGATTGGGCATCTGGTGGACTTATTGGATCTACAGTACCATAATCTATGAGGTCATAAGGATTTGGTATGTTATTAAGATTGTCTGTTGTAGACACTACAGTTTCTTCAACTTGTTCAATTGTGTTTTTCTTGCACCCAAACCATATTAGTGATAATAGTAATAGAAAAACAATTAGAACTGAGAGTTTCTTATAATTTCCCATAATTCATCTTTTAAATAAATGCCTGACTTAAGTGACTTCCCATATTATTTCTGTATCCTAATGGAATGTCATCATAAAACCCAAGTACCTTTGCCACAGTTGGTACGACATCAATACTCTCACCTGTCACTTGGGTGATTTCTTGTGCCTGTTGCACTACGCCACTTGGTCCAAGAACAAGGCAAAATATCTCTCTAGCCATAGCTTCGTTGGTGTGGTCTAAGGCATATCTTCCAAACTGATCTATCAAAGTATTTTCAGAAAGATTTCTCCCGTGCTCAGGAACAGCGATCAAAACAGTATCATTGGCCATACCAGGTGTATTCTGAATAGTTTGCCATAAATGGGCCAATGCATAATCAGCTTTTTTGATGTTGTTACAATACCCTGTATAATTGGCATGACAAACATCTATTCCTTGAATATTAACAACCATTAATTCAGGCTGAAATTCTTCGATGATCTTTTCAGCAAAGAATATATTGAACATGTCATTATTCATATTTCCAGCACCAATGTTCCAAGGATCATTATAAAGTCCTGCTGAAGCATCATTAAGGGAATTTTTGATAAATGTTTCGACTGGACCTTTGTCTACGCTTAGGTTCTCAATACCGGCATCTCCGGAAGTAAACTGGTTACCAAAGTTGCTGTCCAAAATATTCCGGATCTTTTCGGTAGACACTTGTTCAGAGCTAGTAAAGGTTTTTGAATTTCCCAAAACATTAAACCCTGCTTGACTGATCAAAGAAAGCGGTTGAATGTAATTGGCTCCATAAGCAGCTCCGTAGGACGAATCAGTGCTATAATTTAATAATGGGTAAGGGCCTAAGGAATCCGAAACCCACCAAGCATTCAATGGCGACATGGATGGCGTATTGTGTTTTCTATAGTACTCAAATACAGTTGGCCATGTTGGAGGTTGTTTTAGATTAATACTATTTGGATTATATACACCTGTTAATGCGGCTGCATGTGCATTATAATGACCCGTAGGTCCTACATTGTACCGAAACTCTTTGAACAAAGTCCCTTGATTCTGAAGTGTTGCACCTCCAACAGTTGGAATATTATCAATTCCTCCTATAATATCTGGTGAAATGGGTTCTGTTCCATTTAGCATATTAGGCATCAAGTTACCATCAGCTTTTTGCACGGATTCAAGGTTTCTCACACCTCCTGCAAAAAGACAGAACACAACATGATTGGCCAACCTTGCACCGGTCGCAGCAAACAACCTTCCTGATGGCAAAATATACGGGGCCACAACAGCTGAACCTGCAGTTAAACCCACTTTCTTTATAAAATTTCTTCTATCCATTAACTTAGATTTAATAGTAACGATATTCGTTCGAGGTTAGAAATGCATAATAGATCAGTTCAGGAGTCAGATTTGAATCCTCATTAATTGCCTTCTCAATTTGCCAGGTTTCGAACTCATTGGGATCTCTATTATAGAATTTACGATAGGTCTCTTGAATAAACTTCGGTATATCACCTTGCATATCCTGTACACTTGGGATATTAGAGCCTGGTTCATTGAGAAAATTCTTAATAATCATATCTTCAATGAGCTTCTTATCCCCAAATGCCACAAGGGCCAAGGACAAATCAGTCAGCTTTTGATCATCAATAGTAGTTCCGAATAAATCAGAATATGCAATAGAAATAAATTCACTAGTCGTTTTGAAATTTGG
>JALEGO010000619.1 GCA_022763165.1 Flavobacteriales bacterium | reverse complement strand
TCCGTTGTCAACACCAGCACACAAAGCGTCTTGGGCTGTGTAATTGAAAGATATGGCATTGTTTGCTGAGAATGAACCCAATTCCAAAAATACGGCCGATCCTACAATACCATCACCAACATCCGAAATAGCAATTTTAATATGATAAGTCTGTCCGCATGTTACTTGAGCTGATGCTGTCAACTTCACTGTTAATCCATCATATTGAACATAACTCGATGAAGAGTTAAATGGTGCAGTAAAGCCATCTCCATTATCAACATAGTATGCTGAATTACTGACATCATTTACATTATCAATGGTTATTGGTGTTGTTGTTCCTGGCACAAGGGCTATATTTTCAGCTCCGTTGGAGTAGGGGCCAGCTATTCCAGGGCCACTCAAGAAAAAACCAAAAGCGTCATTAACCCCAGTATTCACATATTCTAGGTATTCTTCAGAAGCAAAAACGTAATTGAAGTCAACAACATTACCACTAGGGACAAAATCAAACTCCAATATAGCCGCATCAAAAATGTTTGCGCTGGAAACTCCAGCTACTTGAGCCAAATCGGGGTCGCCATTGACCGCTGCACCAACTCCACCACCTGAACCGCTAGAGTTGTTTGGACCCAAAGCATCATTGATGTCGTGTGTTGCAAGAATCACACCTTGATTTAAGCCGACATTTGCTGAGGCAGAATTGAATTCCCCAATTTGAACAGGATCTCCCTGGAATGTGATGTTACTCACAGTAATTCCTGGAGCTAATAAGCTGTTCGTCACTAAAGTGTTAACAGGAATACCTCCTGTTACAACAAGTTGTCCGTAACTGGCTGTATATAGAATTATAGTAGTAAGTATGAGGTTTAAGGCTTTCATTTTTCAATGATTATAGGAACTGTATGTTTAAGGTCAAATCCGGAAATATCTAATTGATAATAACCCGGAGGTAATTGTGCTACATCTATCTGTTCATTCAAATTTGTCATTCTGACTTCTTGAAAAACGGTCTGACCAATTGAATTTATTATTCTGTAGTCTAAAGAACTGCCTTTAGGTACACTCGAATAACTGATATTGATAAAATCCGAAGTCGGAATTGGGAATGTTCTAATATTCATTTGATATTCAGGGTCATCAATTGAAGCAAAGACACCAACATGAATCAAGATATGACTGCTATCGAAGCAGATTCCATTGTAAGCTTTTAGTTGAACATCATAAACTCCATCGGCTGAATAGGACTTCGTTTCAAACGGTAGGTTTGAAGTTGTGCCATCATCAAAGTCCCATAAGTAAGTAGAAGCACCTGTTGAGTTATGCGTGAAATTTATATTTTCACCTGTAGCAACAGTCGTTTTGTTAGCGGTAGCCACCGCTGTTGGTTTGTCAAAGACCTGAACAAAAGTATGCAGAGAATCACTTTTACAATTTCCAGAATTGACAACCAAACTATACTGAGTGTCAGCTGTAGGATTGACTGTAATGGTCTGTGTTGTCATTCCATTGGACCAAGAATAACCATATCCAGAAGATGCAGACAGGGTAGTCTGATCTCCCGCACATATAAAGGCATTTCCTGTAATAACAACACCCGTTATCGTATCAAAAACTTGGATTCCGGCAACAGCTGTCCCAAGACAGCCATTACTATCAATAACAGTAATAGTCAGGATAGTGTCTGTATTTGGAATGATATTAATTGTTTGAATAGTATCACCGTTTGACCAATAATAGCTCAGAGCCCCACTTGAAGAAAGTGTGGTAGGTGTTCCTGTACAAACCTGCACCAGATTAGGTGTTACAAAAACGGTATCTGGAATTTTGATTCCAATGGTCACAGTGTCCTGATCAATACAACCTGTTGAGTCCGTTATAGTAATGAAGTAATCCGTTTGAGTTGTGGGTTGAATAATAATGCTTTGGGTTGTATCACCTGTAGACCACAAATGGCTAATTCCAGGAGAACCTATAAGTGTTCCAGCACTTCCAAGACATACACTTGGGCCACTTGATAAAATCTCTGCTTCAAACACATATGCGTTGACAGTAACCGAGTCTTTTCTTGTACAACCAAAAGTGTTCGTCACTGTAATATTGTAAACCATGGTGTCAATTGGGCTTACCGTAATGGATTGCGTTGTAGCACCATTTGACCAAGCATAATTAACAGGGCCAGGGCTTCCAGCTGTAAGTGTAGCCGATCCGCCAATACACATATTAACTGTGTTATATGGATTAAAGGGATAAGCTGGAACTGTATCCACGGTTATAGGCTCTTTAAATGTTAGATAACAGCCATTTGCTCCTTTGACTTGAACTGTTAAGTCAAAATCACTGAATAGCGTGAATGTTGTAGAGTCATCAGTTGAATTTGTGTTCCAGAAGTACTGAACACCTCCAGTGGCAACATATGTTACAGAATCTCCCTGACAAAATGTAGTTGCATTTGTTGTTACGGTTATATTAGGTTTGGCCAAAGTAACGAAGGCATGTGAAACGATGTTATTGGTGCCATATTCATCCATAATGCTTCCGTTTATCTTCGTAGAATCAGCATGAATGTTCAGAATATGATTACCCAAAGAAATGCCAGTTAACAAGACCGTTAATATGGTGTCCTCTCCAGTGGCTAAATTACCAGACCAATTTAAAGTCGAATTTGGATTACCATCCAGGTTATAAAGAATTTCTACTGAAGTGATGTCCGCTGATCCCATATTTCTTACGAGAATTTCCAGTAAGAAGGAATCAGAACACATAGTATCAGCCATGTTCGCTTGAGCTACTAATGCATCATTCGTGTATGCAGGAGCACACTTTACACCATTCAGTAAGCCCGAACGCATGTTGACAAGAGCATCCCTCATTCTGTCAACCTGACCTTGAGTGAAATCGGCAGCGCATGCACCATTTTGATATTGCATGTAATTCTCTTTGTTCTCAGTTCCACTACATTGAGGGTTCGCGCAGTCATTTCCTGTACCAACTGTAGTTGGGGGAGTATCGCAGATCTCATCCCCTTCAGTATTGCAATTGTTTTCCGTACAAGATTGTCCCTGAAATGTATGGTATAGATTCAAATAATGTCCAACTTCATGAGTCATTACACGGTTATCAACAGTCGGTGACCATAAGTTAAAACCCTTTGTGCCATTTGGATCATTACCAACAGCACTGTAAAGACAAACAACTCCATCAACAGCTGCACTGGCGCCTGGGAAATAGGCATATCCTTGAATACCACCACCATATCCAGAGCCGAGGGGATCTCCTTGACCATTGATTTGCTGCACTACCCAAACATTAAGGTACTCATTGTGATCCCAATTGCTAAGAGCTTTACATGCCTGCTCATTAGAACCTGCACCTCCATCCACAATACCACTCGAACCATATCCACTCACTGAGGTAGCGTCAACTCTGTTAATACCAGTGGAAGACTGCCCATTTGGATCAATAGTAGCTAAACAAAATTCGATTTCCGCATCAACACCAAGAGGGCCGCTTTGCGCAATGCCTCCATCTGCTGCTGTTCTTCTAAAATCCCGATTTAAGGCTTCAATACAAGACATAACCTGTGCATCGGAGATGTTGGATCCTGTGCCAATGGGTTCTCCAATGTGAAGTATGTGAAATACAGTAGGAATTGTATGCACAATACCCTTCATGCTTTTAGCACTTGGATGATTGTTTAAACTTTGATTTAGGTGAAATTGTCGATTTTGCTCAACATTGTTTTTATAATTTGGACTGGTGTTTAGCAAATGCTCATGATTCTTATCAAATCCACAGCTTACTTTAAGGTTAGCATCTTGGGCATAAGTGTAAGCCCCTAAAAGAGTGAGAAGAACAGCAAGGTATCTCATTACAATTGTTTGTTTTTGTTAATTAAGACGTAGCAAACTTTCATTAGTTGCCTATTCAATCAAATTTACGAATTATACTTTTTATCTCATTTGTCAAATGGGATTGATTACTTTTGAAGCATGTACAAAAAAGTCATTAGACCTTTACTTTTTTGGTTCTCTCCTGAGTTGATTCATCACGCTGTTACTAACTTTTTGACTTTTGTTTGTAAACTACCTTTTGGGTCAAAAATGATCAAAAAAAACTTTCAGTTTGAAGATAAACGTCTTGAGCAAAACTTGATGGGACTTAAGTTTCCAAATCCGCTGGGCTTGGCAGCAGGTTTTGATAAAAATGC
>JALEGO010000618.1 GCA_022763165.1 Flavobacteriales bacterium | reverse complement strand
TGTACCCTTGGTCCGATCATGATTTTGTTCCACACTGCCTTCAAGTTTGGAGGGATTGTGAGCATCGCCTTTTGGAGTATGGTGGCGGTTGTAGTCAGCGGTGTCATTGGAAGGTTCATCTACATTCAAATTCCAAAAACTATTGAGGGAAGGGTCTTAGGTATTAATGAATTACAAAGCATGCGCTTTGAATTATCTGATAATCTTACACAAGAATCACAAATCACAGATAAGGTCAAAGAAGCTATCAATACATTACATCAAAAGTTTGAAGAGAATGATGTCAAAAGTGGTACTTCGGTCTATACCCGTTCCGATATGAGATCGCTGTCCAAGTTGATGTCAGCAGAAGGTGTTCCTTTTGGTTTGAGAAGAAAAATGATTCGAGCCATGAAGAAGGAGAATGTGCTCAATAAAAGAATTTACAGATTAAATCAAATGCAAAGGCTTTTCAAGTATTGGCATGTCGCACATCTACCCTTTGCAGTGGTGATGCTGATCGTTTTGATCATTCATGTTGGTGTCACATTGGCTTTTGGGTACACTTGGATTTTTTAGAATGGAAGTATTAATAGAAGAAATATTGGGTTATGGGCTTGTGGTGATCATTATTGCCATCACGGTGATTATATACTTACGCAAGAACAAAAAAGACTCAAAGAAGACACAGGAGAAAGTTGATATTGCAAAAGAAGAAGGACTTTTTGAGCCGGTTTCACTGCACCCATTTATCAACTTGGATACTTGTATCGGCAGCGGGGCTTGTATTTCAGATTGTCCGGAAAAGGATATTTTGGGAATTGTTGATGGTAAAGCCACCGTAATCCAAGCCAGTAACTGTGTAGGTCACGGAGCATGTTTTCACGCCTGCCCAGTAGAAGCGATTTCTTTGCGTATAGGAACGGAAACTCGAGGAGTGGATCTTCCTCATGTTAATCAATCCTTTGAGACCAATATGAAAGGGGTTTACATTGCGGGTGAGCTGGGAGGAATGGGTTTGATTAAAAACAGTGTAGAGCAAGGCGAACAGGCCGTTGAGAATATTTATAAGAATAAGAAAGAAGCAAAAGAGGGCGTGCTTGATTTGGTTATTGTTGGAGCGGGTCCTGCCGGTATTTCAGCCTCCTTAAACTCTAAAAAATTGGGTTTGAAATCTGTGACTTTGGAGCAGGATACTTTAGGTGGTACAGTCTATACCTATCCAAGAAATAAATTAGTGATGACTGCACCTATGCACTTGCCCTTGTATGGAAAGGTTAAACTTTATGATACCAATAAAGATGAGTTGCTAGATCTTTGGAATAAGGTCATTACTGAAAACGATCTTGAAATTCATGAGAAAACAAAAGTTGAAGAGATTATTCCTCAGAAAGATGAAACTTTCAAAGTCATTACAAATACTGGAAATACCTACATCGCTAATCATGTTCTTTTAGCCATCGGAAGAAGAGGTAGCCCTAGAAAATTGAGCATTCCCGGGGAAATGATGTCTAAAGTAGCATATAGGCTTTTGGAGCCAGAGAGAATAAAAGATCAGAGAATTCTCGTTGTTGGCGGGGGTGATTCAGCAATCGAAGCGGCACTGCAACTGAAGGATCAAAACAAGGTTTCGTTGTCTTATAGAAAAGACAAGTTCGCAAGGCTAAAGCCTCGAAATAGAGAAAGTATTTTGGATGCAGACAAGGATGGCAGTGTAGAACTTATTTTGAATTCAAATGTAAAGGCCATTGATGAAAAGGTGGTCTCGGTAGAGGTTGAGGGAGAGCGCAGAAGTTTGGAAAATGATTTGGTGTACATCTTTATTGGAGGGGAATTGCCTACTAATTTTTTACAAAAGGCAGGAGTGGAAATAACAAAGCGATTTGCATACATCGTGAAAAAACATGACTAAGCATTTAGTAAACATATTGTTCTTATGCTTAAGCTTTCACATGATGGCTCAGATTTCCCCTGGAGATTTGACAAGCGCCCACCAAGAATTGGAAGGGATGCTAAATTGTACTCAATGTCATGAATTGGGCAATGAAGTCACGAATCAAAAATGTCTGGATTGTCACGATGAAATGAGCAGTCTTATTGATGCAAACAGAGGTTATCACTCCAGTAGAGAGGTGAAAGAAAAGAAGTGCTTTGAATGCCACAGTGAACATCATGGCAGAAAGTTTGACATGATGCGTTTTGATGAGAAGGCCTTTGATCATGATTTAACTGGTTATGAGCTCTTGGGTGCCCATGATAAAATTGATTGTCGCAAATGCCATATTCCTGAATATATCTCAGATCCTGATTTAAGAGAAAGGGAAAAAACATTCTTAGGTTTGTCAGAAGAGTGTTTGTCCTGCCATGAAGATTACCATCAAGAAACGCTGGATAATGAATGTTTGCAATGTCATAATATGGATGATTGGAAACCAGCTACAGAGTTTGATCATGATGAGGACTCCGATTATCCGTTATTAGGAAAACATGCAGATGTCGAATGCATCAAATGCCACAAAAAGACGGTGAGAAATGGTTTTGATTTTCAGGAGTTTGCGGATGTCAAATTTGACGATTGTGTAGCCTGTCATGAAGATCCTCATGAGGGTCAATTACCTGGAAGATGTGATGTTTGCCATACTGAAAACGGTTTCGATATTTTCAAAGGACAAAGATTTAATCATAACCAAACTCCCTTTGAACTGCAAGGTGCCCATCAAGCTGTGAGTTGTTTTGATTGTCACGCTCCTGATCCAGACCCCTTACTTGTTTTTGAAGATCATTTAGGGGTTGATGAAAATGACTGCGTAGCTTGTCATGAAGACCCTCATGGTGGACGTTTTGGACAGCAATGTGCGGATTGTCATAACCAAGATGATTTCTTAAATCTTAAAGACATGAGTTTCTTCAATCACGACTCTACGGATTATCCTTTGAGAGGATTCCACGAAAATGTGGATTGTAAGGAATGTCATGCGGAAAACTACTCTGATCCCATAGACTTTTCGGCTTGTCTTACTTGTCATGAAGATTACCATAGAGGTGAGTTTATGAAGAATGATCAAGTGCAAGATTGTGGGGATTGCCATAATGTTATAGATGGTTTTGCTTTCTCCAGTTTTGGTATTGAAGAACATCAAAAAACGAAGTTTCCCTTAGAAGGAGCGCATATTGCCACCCCCTGTTTTGCCTGTCATGTGAATGAAGAAGAATGGTGGACCTTCAGAAATTTGGGTAGTGAATGTTACGATTGTCATGACAATATTCATGGAGATGAGTTTGTTGAGAACGGGATAACAGATTGTAAGCGTTGTCATGTGAGTGAATCCTGGTTTCCGGAAAATTTCAATCATGATTTAACTAGATTCCCTTTGGAAGGGAAACATGCGGAGGTGGCCTGTTTAGATTGTCATTATACCGTTATTGAAGAAGGAAAAGAAAGAGTGGTCTATAAGATTAATAAATTGGAATGCATCGATTGTCATTTTGAATAAACTATCAAATTATACATGAAGAAATATCTGGTCATCGCGATTTTATTGCTTGCCACTTATATTACAATGGCTCAGACCAATGGTCGTGTGACTTATGTTACTTCCAAAAATGTGTATGTGAAATTTGACAACACACAAAATATTCATGTAGATGATACCCTATTCAATGGTGATCAACCTTGCTTAAAAGTGGTGCAAAAGTCAAGTTCCTCCATTGTGGCCAATAAAATCGGTAGTTGTACTATTGAAAAGGAACTGCAACTGACACATATTCCTAACGTCCAAGAAAAGGACCCCCGTAAATCCGAGAATATCAGAACTGCGGAAACCAAACTCGACACATCGAAGACAAAGACATCAAATCAACATGTTTATGGAAGAACATCCATTACTAGTTATTCGAATCTTTCTAATCAAGCTAATCTTAATAATCACCGCTTACAATATCGAGTAAATCTAAATATTGACAATATCGCAGCATCCAACTTTTCGTTTGAATCTTACATTCGATATAGACAGATCTTTACCAATCGGGATGTTAGCAATATCAATCAATTGGGTGTATTTAATCTAGCCTTGAAATATGAAT
>JALEGO010000617.1 GCA_022763165.1 Flavobacteriales bacterium | reverse complement strand
TTATATCTCTTTTTATAGTTACTGGATGCTCTTGCCAACCAACTACCTCTAGAATAAATATCACCCTGAAGTTTTAAATCATAATAATCATTGATCGAGAAATAGTACCCCCCATCTTTAAGAAAAAAGCCTTGTGTAATAGACTCACCGGGCGCTGGAACAATAATTCCAGAGCTTTTGCCCTTCTTGTTGGGAAATAGACCGAATGGCAATGCCAATGGAGTGGGAACTTCCGCAATCTTCAATACAGCAGGCCCTGTCACAATTTTATCATTCTTGATAACTTTCAATTTTTGAGCATCTATGTAAAAGTGTGGGGTATCATGATCACATGTAGTGTACTTTCCATCTTTAATGAAAAATATGTCCTCATTTATTTTTTTTATTTGTTCTCCGTGCACATAACCATCATCCTGTTGCGTCTTAGCTTGATAAATCTTCCCCTTCTTAGTTTTAAAGTTATACCTCATAGAATCACTGAAGAATTCTTGTGATTCATTTTTGAAAGAAGGCTTTTCCATGTATTTGTCAGTCGAATCAATGATACCCTTGGCAAACAGAGTATTATTGTCCATATCAAACTCAATAAAGAATGCTTTTAAGGTCATTCCATCATAATCGACATTAGCCTGACCGTACAAGTACATGATTTGTTTGTCTACATCAAAAACTATAGAATCAGTTGCTTGATATTCCACCTTAGCCTCTAATGAACCAGGTTTCACCACAACGGAGTCTTTCTTTTGAATGGTATCTGGAATCAATGAATCTGGAACAAAATTTGTTGATTCAAACTGCGTTATACCATAAAGTTGGCTTATGTTGAACACAATAATGAACAGGTATACCTGGACATTTAACAAATGCTTAAGCTTTGTGGGCAGTACATAAATTTTATTTTTGTTATAGCTTAAGCTCATTTTACCGCAAAACTAAAGATTTTATGTCATTAGATTTAGGTCAAAGAGTTGGTAGAATCAATATTCATGATGGACTTATATAAACGATTGCTGTTTTTATTTCTTGTCTGTTTAGTAAACATTAACAATTATTATGGTCTGCCAGATCCTGAAAAAGGGCAGGGAATCAGGAAAATTGTAATTGATGCTGGGCACGGTGGTCATGATCCTGGATGCCATGGCGCCACAGAAAAAGAGAAACACATTGCTTTGGCCATTTCCTTAAAAGTTGGAAAACTTTTAGAAGAAAACCTAAAAGATGTTGAAATCATTTATACTCGAAAAACAGATGTTTTTCTAGAGTTACATGAGAGGGCAAATATTGCAAATAAGCATGAAGCGGATTTGTTTGTTTGTATCCACGCTAATGCGAATGTCAAGTCTTCGGCTTATGGATCCGAGACATACGTGATGGGTCTTCATAAATCCGAGGAAAACCTTGCTGTTGCCCAGAGGGAAAACTCCGTAATCTTAATGGAGAAAGATCATAAAACCATTTATCAAGGATTTGACCCCAACTCACCAGAGGGATATATCGCTTTAACCTTAATGCAGCATACACACCTTGAACAAAGTGCTATGGTCGCCAACAAAATTCAAAAGAATTTTCAAAAAGCGGGAAGAAAGAATCGTGGAGTAAAGCAAGCAGGATTTCTGGTATTGCATCAAACCGCTATGCCTTCAGTGCTTATCGAAACTGGCTTCCTAACGAATGGCGATGAGGAAAAGTTTCTCGGCAGTGATAAAGGTCAAAATATTATTGCTAAGGCAATTTTCGAAGCGCTTAAAAAGTACAAAAAGGAGATTGAGAGCAATTTATTGGGACCAAAAGACAATAGCCCTAACCTTATTAATGATGCGATAAAAGATCAAGTTGATTTTGATCCAAGTAAAGATACGACCGCGGTAAAAGATAATGTAGCTCCAAAACCTGAAATCAAGGATTCATTGGATTTGAAAGTGGAGAATGAGTTGCCTAAGGAAAATGTGGATACTTCAGCTAAAACGGTGAAAATTCAAGAGCCTGAGCCTAAACCTAAACCTAAAGTTGATATAGCACCTCCAAAAGAGGAAAAGAAGGAGATTGTTGAAGAGAAAAAGCCAATTCCAAAACCAAATGAAATAAAATTTTCAGTCCAATTTAAAACCTCTCCTAGCCAAATTCCGTTAGAACCAGAAAACTTCATGGGTATTCCGGGAGTTCAGGAATATTTTGCAGATGGATTTTACAAGTATATTGTTGGAGAAGGAAAAAGTACTGATGAACTACTGTTTTTACAGAATTCAGTTCGAAAAAAAGGTTATAAAGATGCCTTTATTGTGGCCTTTCAAAATGGTGAGAGGATTCCAATTAAAAAAGCTTTAGATTTGTTGAGAAATTAGATTTGAAGTATTCGAATGAGATAAAAGTCGGGATTCTTGCCATCATAGCATTGGCACTGTTGTACTATGGATTCAACTATTTGAGAGGTGAAGACATTTTCAACAAGCAAGTGGTATACTATTCCGTTTATGACCATGTGGATGGTTTAACCGCGGATAATCCGGTTCAAATGAAAGGGTTTTCCATTGGTAAGGTCCAGGATATATATTTCGATGTAAACAAACCAGATAAACTCGTTGTTAGTTTTATAATAACAAATGAAAAAGTTAAGCTGCGAGAAGGAATGTTGGCAAGAATTGTAAGCTTGGATTTACTTGGCTCCAAGGGCATAGAACTGGATTTTGATAGTGCCTTAGTAGACTCTACAAGGCTAAAAATGGGTAATTTCTTTGTTTATGAAGTAGGAGATACTTTACCCAGTGACAATGAAAGCTCTCTTCAAGAAGCCGTAAATCAGCAAGTGCTTCCTCTAAAAAATAAGGCAGAGGAACTTATATCCGAAATCAATGATGCGGTGAAAATCATTAAGCCAATGTTTGGTCCTAAGACACAACAAAAAATATATGGCAGCCTCGACAACATAAATGATGCAGCGCAGTCCTTTAAAGAAATTGCCAATACGACAGATCATGTGATTAAAGAAAGTAGTGGAAACATAAAAAAGATCACAACGAATTTAGATCAGATCACAGCAAATGTTAAGGATTATGACGCCCAACTAAAGGAAATTCTTGACAATATGAGTGAGTTTACTGATTCACTCAACGAAGTGGATTTAGCTGGTGCTTTAAAGAATGCTGAAAGAGCCTTAGAAAGTCTATCTGAAATTCTGGAAAGGGCTAATTCGGGAGATGGAACCTTAGGCTTGCTCCTGAATGATGACTCATTATATATCAACATGGACCAAGCGATGCTTGAGTTAGACAAACTACTAGAAGATATTCGAGTCAATCCAAAAAGATATCTAGGACCTTTAGGGAAGAAAGATAAAAAGAAGAACAAGCCACAGAAGAAAGATAGATCTGGCTTAAGAAATGATTTAAACGATTAGAGATGATTGAGCAAATAAGCTTTGGAATTGTATTCGTACTTGCCATTTTCTTTTTTGTAAGAAGCGTCAGAAAAATTACACGAAACATTAAGTTAGGAAGAGACATTGATCTTACTGACAACCGCTCAGAAAGATTGATGACTATGGTGCGTGTCGCCTTGGGTCAATCAAAAATGGGCGCTCGACCTGTTGCAGGTTTCATGCACTTCTTAGTCTACATAGGGTTCATTCTTATCAATATTGAGGTTTTAGAAATTGTAATTGATGGTATTGCAGGAACACACAGAGTATTGTCCTTTATGGGTGGTTTTTATGATTTCGTTATTGGCTTCTTTGAAATTCTGGCTGTACTGACAATTTTGGCTTGTGCTGTATTCTTGGTTAGAAGAAATGTCATTAAAATTAAGAGATTCTGGAATAGAGAAATGAGTGGCTGGCCAAGTTCAGACGCTAATATCATTCTATTTACAGAAATCGCTTTGATGATTGCCCTTTTGACGATGAATGCTACTGATTATCTTCTTCAAGGAAGGGGAGCAGATCATTATATAGAAGCTGGAAGTTTTCCTATCTCTAAGCACTGGGCGGTGCTCTTTGCGGGTATGACGGATAGCACGCTTATTGGTATTGAAAGATTTTGTTGGTGGTTCCACATTGTTGGAATTTTAGGCTTTTTGAATTATCTGCCCATATCCAAACATTTTCATATTATCTTGGCTTTTCCCAATACCTATTTCTCAAACCTCAAAAAGAAAGGGCAGTTCACAAATTTAGAATCTGTTAAGAAAGAGGTAGAAATCATGTTCGATCCAAATGCAGATCCCTATGCCGCACCGCCAGAACCAGACCCAAATGCAGAGCCTGTTAGATTCGGTGCAAAAGACGTTCAGGACCTCACTTGGAAACAATTGATGGATTCTTATACCTGCACAGAGTGTGGAAGGTGCACCTCAGAATGTCCAGCCAATCAGACAGGAAAATTACTTTCACCAAGAAAAATCATGATGTCAACAAGAGACAGACTTGATGAAGTGGGCAAGAATATTGATAAAAATGGAAGAAATCAAGAAGATGGCAAGAGCCTTCTTCATGATTACATTACTCCAGAAGAATTATGGGCCTGTACAAGCTGTAATGCTTGTGTCCAAGCATGTCCGGTGAATATTGACCCTCTGTCTATCATTGTTGATCTTCGGAGGTATCTAGTAATGGAAGAGTCAGCGGCTCCTCAAGAATTGAATATGATGTCCACAAATATTGAAAATAATGGTGCTCCATGGCAAATGAGCATGGCCGACCGATTCAATTGGGCTACCGAAGAATGATTGTTAATTTGAAGAAGCTATGAGTATGAGTGAGAATTTAGTCGTGCCTACAATGGCAGAAATGCTCTCGAAAGGTGAAAAGCCAGACGTCCTATTTTGGGTTGGCTGTGCTGGTAGTTTTGATGACCGTGCAAAAAAAATCACAAAAGCCTTAGCCAAGATATTGACCAAGGCGCAAGTTAAGTTTGCTGTTCTTGGCACAGAAGAATCTTGTACTGGTGATCCTGCAAAAAGAGCTGGGAATGAATTCTTGTTCATGATGCAAGCCATGCAAAACGTTCAAGTGCTTAATGGTTACGAAGTAAAAAAGATAGTAACTGCCTGCCCACACTGCTTCAACACGCTAAAAAATGAGTATCCAGAACTCGGTGGAAATTATAATGTAATTCATCACACTCAACTGATACAAGAGTTATTGGAACAAGGTAAAATCACTGTTGAGGGTGGAAGTTTCAAGGGCAAGAAAATAACCTTTCACGATCCTTGCTACCTTGGACGTGCAAATGATGTTTACGAAGCACCGAGATCTATATTGACGAATCTTGATTCTGAGCTAGCTGAAATGAAGCGATGTAAGCAAAGAGGATTTTGTTGTGGGGCTGGTGGAGCTCAAATGTTCAAAGAGGCCGAAAAAGGCAATAAAGAGGTGAATATAGAAAGATCTGAAGAGGCTCTGGAATTATCTCCTGATATTATTGCAACAGGATGTCCATTTTGCAACACTATGATGACAGATGGTGTAAAGCATTTTGAAAAAGAGGATCAAACTAAAGTTTTAGACATCGCAGAACTTATTGAACAGGCCGCAGATCTTTGATTTGACATGAGGTGACATGATATGACTTTACCTCAAAAGAATAGGAGAAGAAAAAGACTTAGAAAAATAATAGTTGATAATATCTCCTATTATTGGAAATTCGAACGTTTAGATAGAGTCTCTGGAATCGCAAAGGCAACGGTTGGTCTCGAAAGCCATCCCTACAAAAGAATTACAGTTTCAGGTTACGGCCTCCATGGAATTGAAGACGAAAACACAGGACTTGAGAGAAATTTTTCAATCGTCAAACCAAAAATCATCGAAAAAGCCATAAAATTTGCTATTGTTAATGGTTGGACCACCAGTGCAAATAACCTCGATTTGACTATCAAAATTATTGACCCAAAACTAGAAACCTATTCATTTTCTGTTTTCAATGGTAATGAATAATCATTTGAGTAGAACTCAACTCATAGCACTGATCCTAATCAGTCTAATATTGTACTTTGCCATCGGCTATGCAATCCCAAGATCCTCTTTTGGTCTGCTGATTTCCTCAATTTTCGGTTTGTTTTTGACCTATGGCTTTCTGGTCAAGAAAGCTCAAAACAGCTTCAATACACTTCTTACTTTTGGTATTCTGGCGCGGTTAATCTTCGTGTTCTCAATACCAAATCTAAGCGATGACTTCTACCGATTTATATGGGACGGAACGCTTATAAAAAATGGTGTCAATCCCTTTCTTAATACCCCTGAATTCTACATGAACAACCCTCATGATATTGTAGGGTTAGATGAGGGTTGGTATGAAAAAATGAACTCACCAAAATACTTCACCATCTACCCTCCTATTGGACAATTATTGAGTTACTTGGCATGTGTTGTTAGTCCACAGAGCCTTTTAGGGAAAGTAATATTTATGAAAGCTGTGTTGTTCTTCTGTGAAATAGGAACTATTTTTTTTGGTTTGAGAATTTTACGGGCTCTCAATAAACCATTGCATAACATACATTGGTATGCACTAAATCCCTTGGTAATCATTGAACTCGTAGGTAATATCCATTTTGAAGCCATGATGATCTTCTTCCTTACATTAAGCTTTTACCTACTCATGAATGATAAATGGAAAAAAGCTAGCTTGGTCTTTGCGCTTTCTATTTGCAGCAAACTTGTTCCTTTGCTCCTAGCCCCCTTGCTCTTGAGAAAACTAGGGTACAAAAAAGGATTTCTATTCCTCATTTTAGCAGGTGTCTGTACGCTATTGATGTTCAGCCCATTCATAAGTATTGAATTCGTTCAGAATTTTGCTTCAAGCTTGGATCTTTATTTTCAAAAGTTTGAGTTTAATGCAAGTGTTTACTACGTTATCCGATGGATTGGATATCAAGTAAAAGGATATAATATCATTCAAACGCTTGGTCCAATATTATCCATTATTACACTTTTGATTATTTCCAGCCTGAGCCTATTTATCAATCGAAACAGCAATTGGGTCAAGTTTTTTGGTCTAGGTGCCTATTCATGGCTGGTCTATCTTCTCTTTGCCACAATTGTGCACCCTTGGTATATTAGCTCTATCGTACTACTTTGTGCATTTGGTAAACCCAAATTTGCCCTATTGTGGTCCTGTTTAGCCTTTCTTTCCTATTTCGCCTATTCCAACATTGACTTTAAAGAAAATCTCCTTCTAATAACTGTTGAGTATGTATTGATGCTCGGCTTTTTATTTTGGGAAATCAAAACTTCAAACTTGCGTCCTGAATCTAACAATGTCTGATTTGAATTCTTTATTGTCAGGTAAAAATTTCGCAAGCTGCTCTAGGATTTGAGGGTACTTTTTAGATTGCTTGGCAGCAATTTCATAAGCAAAACCCTTGAGCTCCTCTTTGATCTTCATTCTGGTCTTGAACTCGCCATACATTACCTTCATGACAATTCTCTCTTTATCATTCGATAAATTTCCATTTCTGATTTGTTTGATAATATCAATGAACATATTGTCATCCCGCAGGTTTTTACAATACTTTGTC
>JALEGO010000616.1 GCA_022763165.1 Flavobacteriales bacterium | reverse complement strand
ATCAAAATCTTGTAAAGAAAGGCGGTATTTGAAATTTGGGGTGTACTCTTCAAAAACCAATTTTCCTTGAGTGTTTCGAACTTGAATATTACCTAATTTTTTGGCACTGGCAATGTTAATGGATTCATTGAAATTGGGATTTGGATAGATCTCAAAAAAAGCGTTTTTTTTGATTTCATTGAAGCCAGTATTCAGGCCATTTCTTTTGAAGACAACATTTTCGTTTTGATTGTTTACGCCTAATGCGTAGGCTGTTGAATCGAAGAAGGCAAAAGAGAATGAGCTGATATTTTGATCAATAGATTCCGGAAACCAAGTATTCCCAAGATCGATGGTCCTGAATATTTCCCAGTCATTTGTAATGATATATCCAATCATGGATTGCTGAAAGTGAAAATCTTGAATAAATGAACTATTTGAAATAAAAGACAAGGTATCCCATGAATTCCCTGAGTTTTGAGAATGAACTATTTTCTTGGTTGTAAATAGCTGTGAAAAAAGTCCTTGAGATGTTTTTTGAATTTTGCGCAATGCTAAACCAAGATGGAAAGGGGGACCAGTAGTCCCTTGTTTCATAAAAAGGGTATCCCAATTGATAGTGCCATTAGTAATGTTGCCATTTATCAAAATGCTTGTTTCCGGGCTTGTGCCAGGTACATGACCTGCTATCAAGACCTGTGACGTGTCATCAAAAAGAATGTCCAAGGTCGCAACATTTGGTGCATTGATCAAACTCCAATTTAATCCCCCATCACCCTAAGATTTTTGTTTTCATGACGAAGCATTTTGTTCAAAGCGAAATTCGATGTAACAAACGGCTTATTATTTCGAATTTCCGACAAATGCTTTCAAATTTCCGAGGAATTCTTAGTTCCTATCCAAAGATCAGGTCAATAAACTTGTCAAAGTTTATCCTTAATTCTATCGTATACCTCAGTGTAATGAACTTTTTCCGGTTCGCGAGTTGGTTTTAACAGGATGTCTTTTTTACTGATCTTTTTGAATGAGCCTTTTCCGATTACTTCGATATCTTGCACATAATCTTCAAAACCATCTGACATTAATGTCATCTTGAATTTCCGATCTTCAGGTAAAATCACAACATATCTTCCTGAATTTGGGGAAGGAACATATTCTCCAAAAATATTGCCCTCTTCATCATGCACTCTAATAAAGGCAGTTTTAATCCTCATATCGATTTCTTTAGGAGCATTTTTAGAAATTGGTCGATAGTTTTTGATAGGCATGAGTTTGATGCTAACTGATTTAAACTTATATCTTGGATCGCCCTGTGGAATTTTCTCAGCTGTAAAAGTTTTATCCTGACCATTGTAGTCAAAAGTGGCATACAAGACATATTTGTAACCCGGCTTTACTTCCTTCTTTTCTTTGCTCACGAATTTCCATTCCTCGGGATTTGGTGTATAGTCTTTTGTAAATCGTTGTGGTTTTCCATCTTTCTCGTAGATCAAAAATTCCTGAAAATTGGTATAGTCAACAGGTGCTTTATAATGAATGTTTCCAACAAACGCTGCTGTCCTGGGTTCTACGTCCTCAAAAGTAATGCGGTAAATATCCAGGTCACCTTTTGAGTCTTTCATGTATTTTGAGGTATAGGCGTAACGTCCTTCTTTGGTAAAAGAAATTATGAAATCATCGTCCACATCATTGATTGGATATCCAATGTTTTTTGGTTTTCCCCAATTGCTTGTTATAGAATCCCATTCGGAAACAAAAATGTCAAAGCCACCCATACCGGTGTGACCTTCTGAAGCAAAATACATCTTTGAGCCATCATAGGACAGATGTGGATGGAGTTCATCCCACTCAGAATTCAAAGCTTCTATTGGTTCAGCCAGTGCCCAATCTCCCGTTGGTAGTCTTTTGGATCGGTATATGTCCATGCCACCCTCGCCTTCACCTCTATCAGAGCAGAAATATATGGTGTTGCCATCATTAGTAATTGTACCTGAGAACTCCTTGTTAGGTGTGTTTACAGGTAACATCATAATCTGTGGTTCTGAGAATCTTTTACCTACTTTTTTACTCAGAAAAATATCATCTCTAATCTCATTATTAATTCTGTTTATTAGTAGGATTTTACCATTGGGTGAAACACCTGTCAATTCATCAACATCAGTAGTTACAACAGGCGCTCCCAGACTTTTGACCTTATCCCATTCTCCCCTTTTTTCCAGAGCAATAAAGGGGTCGGCCGTATAGAAACCATTTCCTGGATCATAGCCATTATTTCCTTTTGATCTCTTTGTATTGAAGTATAGATATGATTCATCAGGAGCGATGTAAGGTAGATAGTCAGGTGCTTCTGAGTTGATTGCGTCACCAGCATTTTTAATTGAGATGTTTTTCAAAGAATCGGCCATTATATTAGGAGCGTCTTCACACATTTCAATATATCGTTTTGCTCGGTTTACAAGATCGTCATCACCTGTTGTTTGGATTGCTGCAGTGTATTTTTCAATAGCCTTATCGAATTGATAATCCATGTGATAGGCTTTAGCAAGCATAAAGGGAGCTCGCTTTTCATATGTGCCGTGAACAATTGAAGCGTCCAAATATCGAATAGCTTCTTTATAGTCTCTTAACTGTAAATGGCAAATTCCAATTCTGTAGTTATAAACGGGGCTCTTTTTATCTTCTTTCAAGAGCGCTTCATTTTCTTCTAGAGCTAACTTCCAGTTACCATATTCGAAATGCTCTTTAGCTAATGCTTTATCTCCCTCGTCCTGACTTTTGGCAAGGGGAACACTAAGCAAAACTATCAAGTTGAACAACAAAAACCTTTTGTGCATACTCAAAAATAGGTGATTCATACAAAAATGACTCTAATAATCATGCCATTGATGAAAATCAAAAAAGATTATCAACGATTGAATCTTTAACAATGTTAGGTACGGTTACTTTTAATAGCGGTTCATCTTGCATTGCGCGCTTTATTGTGGATATTGCGCCTTCATTTCTAGCCCAGCTCCTTCGTGCAATACCATTATTAACATCCCAATGAAGCATGCTTTTTATTTTTTGCTCACTTTCGGGTGACCCATCTATGACCATTCCAAATCCACCGTTCATTACTTCGCCCCATCCAACACCTCCACCATTGTGGAGTGATACCCAAGTTGCGCCTCTGAAAGAATCTCCAATAACATTTTGTACGGCCATATCTGCGGTGAATTGTGAGCCATCATAAATATTTGAGGTTTCTCTGAAAGGAGAATCTGTGCCTGAAACATCATGATGATCTCTTCCCAAAACCACAGGAGCAGAAATCTCTCCATTCCTTATAGCTGTGTTAAAAGCTTTTGCAATTTCCATTCTTCCCCAAGCGTCAGCGTAAAGAATTCTTGCTTGCGAGCCAACTACGAGTTTATTTTTTTTGGCTTCACTAATCCAAAGAATATTATCATCAAGCTGGCTTTGAATTTCTTCAGGGGCAGAAGATCTCATTTCTCTTAGAACCTTGAGCGCAATTTCATCGGTTTTATCAAGATCATTTGGATCACAAGAACAGCAGACCCATCTAAAAGGACCAAAGCCGTAATCAAAGCACATTGGTCCCATGATATCTTGAACATAGGACGGGTATTTAAAAGATCCATCTGGCTTCAAAATATCCGCTCCTGCTCTCGAAGCTTCTAGCATAAAGGCGTTGCCATAATCAAAAAAATACATTCCTTTATCACAGAGTGCATTTATCGCTGAGGTGTGTCTTTTAAGAGAGGATTTTACTGCTTCTTTAAACTTTTGTGGTTCTTCAGCCATCATTTTATTGGAGTCTTCAAGAGACAAATCAACAGGATAGTAACCTCCTGCCCATGGATTATGTAAGGAAGTCTGATCAGAGCCTAAATCTACTTTTACATTGCTTGCTGCGAGAGCTTCCCACAGATCTACTATATTTCCAACATAGGCGATAGAGATAGTTTCATTTCTGTTTTGATGATCAACAGCTGTTTTTATAACATATTCTAAATCATCTGATTTGATATCAACCCAACCTTGGTCCAATCTTTTTTGAGCAGCCTTGTCATTTACTTCTGCTGTTATTGAAACAACTTTAGCAATATTTCCTGCTTTTGGTTGTGCCCCTGACATACCACCTAATCCCGAGGTTACAAATAAAGTCGCTTTATTTGGATCTCTTTGTTTTGCAAATTTTCGGGCAGCATTGAGTATGGTAATAGTCGTGCCGTGTACTATGCCTTGTGGACCAATATACATGAAAGACCCTGCAGTCATTTGACCATATTGGGTTACACCAAGCGCATTATACTTTTCCCAGTCATCAGGTTTGGAATAATTGGGAATCATCATGCCATTGGTGACCACAACTCTTGGAGCAGATTTGTGAGAAGGAAATAATCCTAGTGAATGACCAGAGTACATTACCAAAGTCTGTTCTTCAGTCATTTCGGATAAGTATTTCATACAAATCCGAAATTGAATCCAGTTTTGAAATACAGCTCCATTTCCACCGTAGGTAATCAATTCCTCTGGATGTTGAGCAACTGCTGGGTCCAAATTATTGAGAATCATAAGCATGATAGCACCTGCTTCTTTGCATTTCCATGGTAATTCATCAAGAGCTATTGCTTTGATATCTATATCCGGTTTGAAGCGATGCATGTAAATGCGCCCAAAACTCTTCAATTCCTTAGCAAACTCTTGTGACAATTCTTCGTGAAAAGCCTCAGGAAAATACCTGAGGGCATTTTTGATAGCAAGTTTTTTCTCTTCCTTAGACAAAATGTCTTTTCTTTTAGGAGCATGATTGATAGATGAATCAATTGGTTTTGGCTCAGGAAGTATGTGGGGAACGCCCTCAGTTAAAATGGATTTTAAATCTTTAGAAGCAGTGATCATTTATGTTTTTCCTTTTTTACGAAATGAGTCTGTTTTCTTGTCATACCCATAAGGACAGTGTTTGCAGCCACTTTTACAGCAATACCCTCTTTTCAGATGATACTTCTCAGTGAAGACTATATAGCCTTCTTCACTGTAGTAATAGTCCTCTGGATCAAGTTTTTTCATCATTTCTAAAGCAAAATTATAAAATCACAACGCATAGACTTAATAAGTTTATCCAGTATTCAAACTGAATTCAGGGCAAATTGTTCACGTGCATCTTACATTGAACTATTTTTGTACTATGAAAGCACTGATTATTGATGATCTTCACAGTAGTATTGTTGATCGATTAGAATCTCAAAATATTCAGGTTGATATAAACACTTCCATCACAAGGAAGGACTTAATCTCATCAATATCACAATACGATATATTGCTTTTGCGTAGCAAATTCCAAATAGATAAAGAAGTGCTTGATGTTGCGGCAAACCTCAAAGTAATTGCAAGGGCTGGAGCTGGAATGGAGAAAATAGATATGGACTGTGCAAAGCGAAAAGGTATTGTTTGTTTGAATTCTCCTGAAGGGAATCGCGTTGAAGTTGCTGAGCAAGCGATTGGTATGCTGTTAAACTTGATGCATAAAATTAGAAAGAGCAATGAGGAAGTCAGAAAAGGGAAGTGGGACCGAAATGACAATTGGGGAACAACCCTAGCAGGGAAAACAATTGGAATTATAGGATATGGAAATATGGGCTCAGCATTTGCTAGTCGGCTCTCGGGATTTGATGTTAATATTTTGGCTTATGATAAGTACAAAAGAGGTTTTGGAGATGCGTCTGTTCAAGAAACCAGTTTGGAGGCGCTTATGTCAAAATCCGATATCATAAGTATTCATTTACCTCTTTCTGAAGAGACGAACTATTATGTTGATAAAACATTTTTTAGTCATCTTAAAAAGAAGATCATTTTGCTCAACACGGCTCGAGGAAAGCATGTGAGACTTTTGGACTTACTTCAAGCAATTGAATTGGGCAGTGTGGAGGCTGCAGCTTTAGACGTTTTGGAGTTTGAAAATGAGAATTTTGAGGGAACTGACTCAAAAAACGCAAATTTGATGGATGAGGTCATAAACCATCCTAGAATCCTAGTAACACCTCATGTTGCGGGATGGACGCACGAGGCTTATTTCAAGCATTCTACTATATTGGCTGACAAAATTTTAGACTTTCTTTAAAATAATTGAGAAATAGTGTCACTTTTCTTGTGGAACACACGTAAAGTCTAGTACAAAGGTCAGACTGTAGATTGAGGAAAAGAAATTGTTCACCCTTTTGTTTGCTGCCATAAACAAGGAAGACGGTCTGACCTTATTTTCAACCATTCATCTGTGTATGATAAGATCCGTGTCTTTTATGGTTTTCCATTTAAAAGGTTTCTTTAGAATTAGTTCACCTTCCCAACCGGTATCTTCCTCAAAACTGACCCGTTCACAATTCATTCCATTTGTTACAAACAGTT
>JALEGO010000065.1 GCA_022763165.1 Flavobacteriales bacterium | reverse complement strand
GGGAGCATTCCACATCTTTCCTTGATCAAATTCAGCATTGTACAGTTCCAGGTATTTCTCATTGGTTCCAACAATTCGAAATTCCCGATAAGCATCTCCAAAAGAGAGTGGTATGGCCCACTTAATCAGCCGGTTTTTTTTGAGCCTATTGGCTTCTTCAAGAGCAATATTTCCCGTAGGATTATCAATGTGATACACAGAGGAAAGAATAAGTTGTAATGGACTTCCTTTAGCACCAACGACCATATCTGTTTCGCTCAAATCACGTTGTAAACGTTGTTCAATTTCATTGTTTACAAGCAATATCAAAGAAATAATACCTATACCAAAGGTCATGAGCAAAATACTCAAAAACGTATTCAGTTTATTGCTGATCAAATTGAGCCAGCTTAGGCGGGTAATGTTCATAGGAGTATGGACTTTGAAAATTGATCCTTTAACCTTTGGTCATGTGTGATGATAACTAATTTTGCTTCGGAAGATGCAGCTTGTTCCCTCAAGAGTTTCACTATTTTTTCACAGTTTTTATCGTCTAAACTTGAAGTTGGTTCATCAGCCAAAATAAGAGAAGGTCTCTTGATCACTGCCAAAGCGATAGAGACTCTTTGTTGCTCACCATGACTTAGAGAATAGGGGTTTGCTTTTAGTTTATCTCCTAAACCCATGCTTTCTATTAATTCTTTTGCATACGCCTTGTTTTGTTTCTGACCCGCAAGAAAAAGGGCTAACATAAGATTGTCCAGCAAAGAAATGCTCCTAGCAAAATGAGATTTTTGAAATACCATTCCAATGTGCTTTCCACGAAAATTGTCTAAAGCGGCAGAAGATAGATTTTCATATTTGGTACCATTTAATTCCAATGATCCTGACTTTGGTTTCAAAAGACCTGCGAGTATTTGTAAAAAAGTAGTTTTTCCAACACCAGATTCACCAAGAATCAAAAGGCTTTCTCCCTTAGATATCCGAATATCCGGAAAATGAAATTCATAGGAGTTGTCGTATGAGAATGATATTGAGTTTGATATGAGCACCTAGTAAACGAAAAGAGGTGATTATTGAAACTTAATCACATCACCAGCATCAGCGGCACCAGTATCGAAGTTCATCATAATGGCATCACCTCCAGGAACTTTTCTTCTCGACTTTGTAATAAATTTATCTCTCAAAGAAACGTATCCTGAACCGGTAGCATTAACAATAGATTGAACAGAACCTATTTTGTCATATTTTTCTAGAGGTTCGGCATCAGTAAAAATATAGTAGCCAGAAATTTTATTTACTGTTGCTAAATCTTTGTTGCTCGAACCTTCATCAATTTTGATAATAGTTGCAGTTCCAATGCTTCCGAGTCCTATATTCATTATGATACCATTAGCACCATCTGTTTTTTCTTTAGCTCTTCTAATGAGGGCGTCCCGAATAGAATGGTAATTGCCAAGTGATGCTATTACATCATCATCATTTGAGATGTTCGCTCGGATGGTAGTCAATTCCTCGTATTTAGCCTTGGGTTTTGAATCTGTAAATACATAAAAATCATTGATCTTATTTACTCTTGCTTCAGACCTCTTGTCTGAGTCCGTTACTTTTTTGCGACTCTTCTGCGGTTCAGTCATTGCGAAGCTTTGAAGCGTAAACGTCATTAAGAGGATGGTTGGCAAAAGACTTTTGAGTTTCATAATGTGAAATTTGAAAACAAAAGTAGAATAATGAGTGGATAGATTAAAATTATGTATCAAATACCGCTAAGCACATTTACCAAATTAATTTCAAGAAAGGAACCAATTTATCTGTTGTTTTGTCCAAACTCAAAGTTGATGTAGGCTGTTTCAAACAGTTTTGTACTTTTGGCAATTGAATTAAAGCTTTAATATGAAAAAAACATTACTTACTATTTCACTTTCACTTGCTTTGTTTTGCGGATTCACTCAAAGAACAGCAATTGAAAGTAGAGGATTCTCAACAGAACAAGAAGAATTAATTTTGCATAAAGAGCACCAACTAGGTACTCCAGTTTTACATCAAAATTATGCTCATTCGGGCTCAGTTAAATCAGTTGATACATTGATGTTTGAGGATTTCCAATCTAATGCAATTCCTGCAACATGGGGGAATTGGGATCTAGACGGATTGACTGATGCAAATGGAAGACCAATGGATTGGTATCCCTTAGCTGAGGCGATTCTTCCTGGTGGTGATACCAACTTCGTTGCAGCAGCAAGTTCATGGTTTAGTCCTGCTGGTGTCGCTAACAACTGGTTGGTCATGGACTCTTTCAATGTTTGTGGTCCAAATTATTACCTTTTCTGGCAATCTGCTCCATTCGAGCAAGCTTTTGCTGACGCTTACAAGGTTTTAGTTTCTACCACCACAGATACTGTAACTGCTTTTACAGATACACTTATCAAATTTGCTGAAAGCGGACCTGGAGAGACAGGTGTTGCGCATACGCTATGGGATGGTGGCAATGGAGTTTTGCAAAACTGGTTCGTTGATCTATCTGCATATAATGGGCAAACGATTTACATTGCCTTCGTTCACCAAACAAACGATGACAATTTGTTGTTTCTAGATAACATCTTAGTTACAACAGGAAAGCTGGATTTGGAGAATACGGATCTAACGGATATGCCATATCACTTTGTGCCGGAAACGCAAGCTACACCATGGACATTAAACTATTCTGCAAGAGTTTCTAACATCTATCCAATTGATGCATCAAATCCAAAATTGGTGGTTAACGTAGAGGAACAAGGAGCGACTGTTTTTAATGATTCAGCTTCTATACCTATGTTGATTGCTGGTGATGATACGTTATTGACAGTTGCAACGGCTCACAATCCTGCTGATACTGGTGTTTACTTTGTTACAGCATATGTGGCATCTGATTCTAATGATTTCAATGCTGGTAATGATACATTGAGAGATTTCTTTGTTGTTACAGATACAATCTTTGCTCGTGACAACAATACAGCAGGAGGTTTCACAAATCAACTTATTCTTGGTAACAACTACGATGTACTTGCAACGGATATCTTGACTTCAGTTACCTTCTATAGAAGTGAGGCAACTATAGGTGATACCTTAAGAGCAGTTATTTTTAGCACAAACAATGGTCAGCCAAGCAATATGTTGGCAAGCTCAAACTGGGAATATGAAACGAATGACTCAGCTGGTTTCAGAACCTTTATCATTACAAGCGGTGTAAATTTGACTCCAGGAGAATACTTTGTTGGTATAGAAGCTGCATCAGCAGCAACTGAAGGAGCAGTAGGAGTTGCAACATCCACATTTACTGAAGATAAAAGCTGGTATTTTGGTACTAATGGCTGGGCTAATATTGAGGATGGATTCTCAATAAACTTTACACCTTTGGTAAGAGCAAACTTTGGAATTCCAAATGAAAATTCAATAGTTGAGTTCAGCAATGACTTGAGGGTAATGGCTTATCCAAATCCAACTTCAGGAATAACAACTGTTGATCTTGGTGAAGAAACAACCTCTAACTTGAATGTTTTCAACATGCAGGGAGAATTGGTTTACTCAAAACAAGGTAACAGAAGAGTTATGGATATTGATATGTCTGAGCTTTCTGTGGGTGTTTACTTTTTAGAAGTTGTGACTGAAAATGCTCATGGAACATTGAGAATTGTGAAGCACTAATCGAAAAATAATTACAAACTTTAGAGCCATTCCATTTTTGGAATGGCTTTTTTTATGGTCTTAGATTTGGAAATTGTCCTTTCTTATTATCTTCCTTTATATTTGATAAATGAAATTTTGCTTCTTTGTTCTTTTGGTCTCTGCGCTTTTCTCTTGCCATCAAGTGGATAATGACAATGCTGCTCCCGATTGCCAAAAAAAGATGTCCGAAACAAGGATACACAACAGAGTTCTGGTAGATCACTATGCTTGGCTGAAAAACCGCGAAGATTCAACAGTAAGAGATTATTTGAAGGCTGAGAACGCCTATGTGAGTCGTTCAATGATCTCCACGAAAAGTCTCCAAGAAAACTTGTATCAGGAACTATTAGGGAGGATTAATGAAACAGACAATTCAGTTCCCTACAAGAAGGGAAAATATTTATACTACAGCAAAACTTATGAAGGAAAAGATCATCCTGCATACTACAGGAAAATGCCGGGAAGCGATAGGGAAGAATTATTAATAGATGCCAATGATTACTTGAAAAAAACGGGTTATTATGATGCCTGGTTTTATGATTTTAGTGATACTGAAAAGTACATGTCCATAGGAGTTGATAAATCAGGGAATTTTGAAGAAACCATTTACTTTTTTGAATCATCCAATAAGAACATGCCGATAGATTCTT
>JALEGO010000615.1 GCA_022763165.1 Flavobacteriales bacterium | reverse complement strand
GGCAAGGCCTCAAGAAATTATTCTATGACGATCTCGACAGAATCATACTTACAATCGATGCTAAAGGAAACAAATTCTTCACTAAATATGATAAAATGGGTCGTGTCGCGATGAGCGGACTATATTTTGGAAATGCCATTCCCTTGACAAATAGCTCGAACTTCTTTGAAATAAGGACCAACTCCTCTACTGGTTATACCAATACTTGTTTTCCAACAGGAAACATAGCGGTCAAAAAAATTAATTTCTACGATGACTATGATTTTAATTCTAATCAGGCAATAGACCAAGATGAGAAGTTACATCCATACACGCTTGGAAATGTAAATCATAATTACACAAATAAACATGTCAATGGGCTCTTGACCAGACATGTCACGCATACAATCGAACCTGACGGTTCAAATTCCACTGAGTTAAGCAACACAGTGTTCTATGATGGTTACCACAGAGCCATTCAAGAAGTGAGCAAAAATCATACTGGTGAAGAAGATCAAATTGAAAGAGAATTTAATCACGCTGGATGGCTACTTAAAGAAAGAACTAAGCACAGAGTGAACTTTGCCCAAACCTCCTCCTCGGTATTATTGAAAGAATACACTCACGATATTAACGGAAGAGTAAAAAACACAGCCATTACTATAAATGGAGTGAGACGAGTTATTTCAAACAAAGAATATGACGAAAACGATAGGCTCCAAACCAAAAACTTGGGGTGGTCCAAGCATAACCAGAAATTTCTGCAAAATATCTCCTATGCCTATAATATCAGGGGAAAATTGAAACAAATCAATTCAATTGATGATTGTGATAGTTATTATCAGGGTATAGGTCAAGTGGGGCCTCAGAAGCAAAGAACTTCCAAAAGTAAGTCCAAGTCCTTTAATATTCCCAAGAACAATTCCAAAGAAAACCTCTTTTCAATGAAGTTCAATTATAGCACTGTGGATAAGGATCTAAATAACAATCCAAATTTTGAAGATCAATTGTCTTCCCTGGAATGGCGAGATGGTTGTGAATCGCAGAAAGCGGCATATACCATAAACTATAATGCTAGAAATCAACTTGACAAGGCTTCGTATCACGAAGCGCCATTAGCCGGAGCTTATCAAAATACCAATACCTATACGGTAGAAGGCATTTCATACGATAAGAATGGCAATCTAAAAAGTCTAAAGAGAAATGGAACAACAGGGATAATTGACGATATGCATTATCATATAAATGCAGATAATACGTTGACTTCCATCGAAGAATTCAGAGATAAAAATGAGGGTTTTAAGTCTATTTTACCAAATGGTCATGGATACTTTGATTATGATCTAAATGGAAATATGACCAAAGATGAACATAAAGGCATTAAAGATATAGTATACAATGAATTGAATCTCCCGATGAATATAATCTTCAAAAACCAGAATGAAATTAGGTTTACATATGATTTTAATGGAAATAAGTTAAAGAAAGAAACCAAAGTTGCTGGTGGCAATTGGATTTCAAAAGACTATTTTGGAGCATTCGAATATCAAGATGGTGTTTTAGAAGCGATTTATCATGAAGATGGCAGAATTGTTCCTTTCGCTAATAATTATCAATTCGAGTATTCTATTAAAGACCATCTAGGAAATTCGCGTGTAAGCTTTTCTGATTTGGATGGCAATGGTAAAATTGATGAAAACCATGGTGAAGTACTCCAAAGAAATCATTACTACCCATTTGGATTGGCTATGGAAGGTTCTTGGAATTCAGTTTCAGGTCTGGAAAATGCCTATAAATTTAATGGCAAAGAATTGAACAGTGACTTTGGACTTGATTGGTATGATTATGAGGCCAGATGGTATGACCCAGCAATTGGCAGATGGCATGTGATAGATCCGAAAGCTGAAAAATTCACATCATGGAGTCCTTATAATTATGTAATGAATAACCCATTCAATCTTATAGACCCTGATGGAATGGAACCATCAGATCCAGGAAATGATCTCATGGATTTTATACGAAGAGTATTTAGAGAGGCTCCTCAGAGGGCAGCTGATGAACGAATAGAAACTCTTAGGCGAATGGCTTCAAGAAATAATTTTAGTGGAGATTTTGCAACTACTTCTTTTAATGGAATAGGACATAATCTAGGACTACACAATGGTTCATATGGTGCAAAAGTCAAAGCTGATCCGAATGAAATTCTTATGTATGATCAAGAATTAACACTTTCAGGCGTCACCTTTACGGCTAAAAAAATAAGATTATTTAAAAAAGAAAAACAATATCAAACTGTAGTAACAGATTTTGGTTGGGACAATCGGTCATTTCCAGGAACAGGAACTAACTACAAAATGACTTTAAATGCCATTAGTGGAGATGAAGTCGTAAGATTCCAAATTGATAGCAGAATGTCTTATGAAAGTATTAAAAAACATTTTGAAATGGATGTCGAAAGAAGGTTTCAAAGTGCCTTAAATGCTGATCCACAGTTAAAGGCTTTTTATGATATCGTTATGGAGCAACGAAGTGTGTCCGACCTTTTTGCCAAAACCAGGCTTTATAAAGAAAATACTAAGGAAAGTGAGGAGGCCTACAAAAATTATCATGAAGCCAATAGTAGATACAAAAAAAACTTGGCTCAGTACATGAAAAAAAATTGAGATTGAGATTATCAACGATATCAAAAATTTCATAACCAAGAAGGCGCGCCTATTCCCTTAATGCCCTATCAACATTTGGCGCGCCTTAATTCTTTGGTCTTTTTCTTTTTTGGCTTTGCAAAATGTAGATAAGATGTCAATGATTTTGTCAGAAAAAGTTGTATCAAAACGATTTGTCCCCCCTTCAAGAAGTGGGTAGTCCCGTGTTTGTACCCCCTGAATTCCAATGCATTAAATAAATCATATCATAAATTAGCTTCAGCTATGCGAGACGCAGTTCAAAATGAGAAGTTCACTTATGCAATTGTACTCATAACCTAGATAAGAGAGGTCTCGCAAAGCTTTCTCAAAACAAATGGAATGAATCAATTTTGAATCAATATGAGAAGATCAAAAGGTAAATTGACAATAAACAAAATAAATATTCTGTACGTTCTAATCATTATTCAATTGATTCTGGCAAGCCTCAACATCGTAAGTTGATTAAATTGAGCATAAGTCAAATGATTTACTGATAAATAGAAAATAGTCTATTCACCAATGGCGCACAAAACCTTCGGGTTTTAGTGCGCCATTTTTCTTTTCACAAAAAAGAAATCAGATTAAAACTCTAACGGATAGAATTTGACCCCAGGATTTTCCATTAAAAACTTAAAAACGATAAATCTTTATCGAAAACAGGGGGGTATAAACCTGGTACAAAAAGTTGCTAAAAATCTAATAATCAGATATTTAAATTTTCAATACAAGATCCAACTATTGCGGAACAATATTTTGATTTCTATATTTCAACCAAATAATAACCAAACATATGGCAAGTCTAAATCCTATTACCGGAACATTAGGTGTTTCACAAGCCACGCATCTGTTAAGAAGATGTACTTATAATATAACAGTAGATAGAATAAACCAATTCAAATCTCTAAATATTAATCAAGCACTGTCTGCTCTTTTCCCTTTAACACCTCCTCCATATAAATATGACGAGCCGGTAGACCAGGTAGGAAAAAACTACCTAATAACAAATGGACAAACTGATCCAAGCACAAATAATACGATTGGTTACGTTAGAACCTGGTGGTTGGATGAAGCCTTCAATGACGAAAGCGCTTATCACAAAATGGAATTCTTTTGGCATACAAAATTTACTGCTACCTACTTAAGAGGTGGTTATGACTATTTATGGAATCATCTACGACTGTTTAGAATATTTGCTTTTGGAAATGCAAAAACCTTAGCGCGCAAGATTATTACTGATCCAAAGATGCTCCTTTATCTTGATGCAAGTGAAAATAAAGTAGGTAATCCAAACGAGAATTTTGCTAGAGAATTTCTTGAACTTTTTACCATAGAAAAAGGACCTCAAATTGGTCCAGGAAATTACACAAACTATACCGAACATGACGTAGTTCAGGCAGCAAGAATCTTTACCGGATTACGACAAAAATCTCAACTCAGTAGTGGTGTTTTTGACAATTCTACGGGACTTTGGGCTGGAGGAGACAAATTCCAATGGCATGATAGCGGGAATAAGACTTTTTCTTCAGCATTCAATAGTCATACTATTACAGGTGGAGGCACTACTGCCGATATTTATCGCGAGATAGATGAATTTGTAGATATGATCTTTGACCAAGATGAAACAGCAAGGGCCTTCGTCAGAAGAATTTACAAGTATTTCGTAAGAACTGAAATCACTCCTACCGTTGAGGCAGATATTATAGTACCTCTTGGAATCCAGTTGAAAAATAACAACTATGAGATTCGAAACACGCTCCTCACATTGTTATCAAGTGAACATTTTTTTGATCTTGACGATAGTGCACAAGGTGATGATCATTTTGGTGCCATCATCAAGTCGCCTATTGAATTGGCATTTCAAATGATGTCTTTCTTTGAAATGGATCCTGGCACACCCTACGATGCTAATTATCAAAACTTGAGTCAAAACACCTACACGCTTTATTATAATCAAACCCTTCAAGGATATTTATTTGAAAGGAACATGTCTTTTGAATATTTATTACCTGTGACTGTTGCGGGTTATCCCGCTTACTATCAAGGACCTGATTTTAGCAGACACTGGTTCAATTCCAGTACCATCGCAGGACGCATGAAGCTTGGAAGAATGTTCATTACAGGTCAGAAATCTGCCAATGGTACAGGCAATATGTTCATTCAAATGGACCCCCTACTCCTCTTTAATCACAGTCACTTTAGTAGTTTGATGTACGTTGCTAATGATTTTGTGACCGAACTGTGCACTTTACTTTTCACCAAAACTCCAGATCAAAACAGAATTGATCATTTTATAAATGATGGCCTTCTTAATGATGGTTCAAATACATCAAGTTGGTCGATTGGGTGGAATAATTACATCCAAACTGGAAGTGAAACTTATGTAAGACCAAGACTCGAAGAGTTACTATTTGTCATTCTAGGAAGTTTTGAATATCAATTAATGTAAACACCACAATCATGAAGAGAAGAGATTTTTTAAGAAGCGGGGCCTTATCCGCTGCCTTCGGATACCTTACAACTATACTGCCGCAAAAGTCATTAGCTACTACATTGATGCGTGGTGCTGTTAATTGTAATGACGTTGAAGACCGAATACTAGTATTTATTTATTTGGGAGGTGGTAATGATTTGTGGAATACATTAGTGCCCCTTAGTCAATACAGCACATATGCCTCCTATCGACCTAAGATTAAAGTTCCAGATTTGACTTCCTCCGCAGGGGCTTGTATCGAGTTGGACAGTGCATTAAGTCAACAGAAAGCAGTCGGTTTACATCCTAATTTAGGTGCGATCAAAAACCTTTATGATCAAAACAAACTAACCGTGCTCAACAACATCGGATATCCGAACATGAATAAATCCCATTTTACAGGAACAGATATTTGGAACACTGGTGGGGACGGTAATGTTGGTTTTTTCGATTCTGGATGGACTGCAAGAGCCATGGATTACATTTATGGCAATCCGAGCAATAGACAACATCCAGTAGCTATTGAACTTGGCCATAAGAAAAACACTTTGCTCTTTAAATCCAATGGATCAGCACCCATTTCTGTGAACCTTTATGGTCAAGATCCAGCTGGTTATTACAGTCTTATTCAAACCATTGGAGGTATTCCTCCAACTAATCTTAGCAGTTCTGATTGTAAAGCTCAAATTGATTACATGTGGGAAATGGCTAAAAGTACAGAGCAATATTCTCAATACATTGATGCTGCGTTCAATGCTGGAAGCAATAGTTCCAACGTGACCTACCCTACTCCAAACAATAACGATCTTGCCAATCAGCTTAAGACAGTTGCCAGACTCATCAGCGGTGGTCTAAAAACTAAAATTTATAGAGTTTTCATCAATGGCTTTGATAATCATGGAGGTATGGTCACTGGTGACACGGGCATTAATCCTGCTGATATTTACAATGGAGCTCATGCTGAAAAACTGCAGCTGTTAAACGAAGCTATTGAACTGTTTCAGCAAGACATCACAGATGCTGGTAATTCAGGAAAGGTATTGACTGTGACTTATACCGAGTTCGGAAGAAAACTAGAAGAAAACTCAAATTATGGCACCGATCATGGAACAGTTGGAAGCATGTTTGTTATCGGAGATAAAGTGAACCCAGGTGTAATAGGAAATAATGTAGATTTCAACACCATAAATGGAAATGGACATTTCGACAACTTTGAAACCGATTATAGACAGGTCTATACAACACTCTTACAAGACTGGTTCGGTATTCCGGATAGTGGTCTTACTGCCACAAATTTCCAATCATTTATCAATCAAAAACTAAACATTATCAATCCTAGTGAAATTGCTCCTACTAATTGCTATTTATCCACCAATGTTCCTGTAGTAAGTGAGGTAAAGCCATCCATCATTGTATATCCAAATCCAGTTGTAGAAGATGCTGAAATAAGAACAATCCAATTACTACAAGATAAATATCAAGTGACAGTCTTTGATGCCCATGGAAAACTTGTACATAATGAAAGCATTAAGATTTCAAGTGACCTAAGTTCCTTTAAACTAAGACTTCGAAACATAAAATCAGGAAATTATACTGTTAGGATGATTGGTGAACAAGGTGGTATGATTTTAACAAGTGCATTAGTAAAAATATAAACGAAATGAATAAGATTCTATCATTCGCATTTCTTGTGCTTTGTCTTTATACAAATGTCCAAGGACAAATGAATACAGCTTCAAGAGATTTTTTCCCGATTGAATTTAAACTAAGCAATTTCAACTGCCTTACTGGTGAAGATCCTGATGACATTGTAGGCTTCTCTTTCGATGGTAGCAATTGGATACAAAAACCGATTCAAATTGATGAAAGGGATGTTGTGAATACCCATCAAATTTATAATTATGTCAATCCGAATGATTGCTCTGGTCAATTTTGCATGGGACTTCATTTATTTGATCAGGAAGTATACACAGATACCGGCACCCATACTGGACCAGATACTGACCCAACCATTGATGCAAACGATGAATTGGTTTTCATGTATAAAGACGCTATGGTTCAAAACAATAATGGATTATTGCCTCAAAATGTCCTTGCGCAGCCCATTGTTGAGATAGAAATCACTGATCCAATAACTCAGTCCAGTAAATACTTTTACCTCTTCAAAAGAAGTAATAACGCCATTCAGCAAGGTGCTGGAGTCAGCTATACCAATTACAATTTTAACCTTATTGGTGGAAGCTATAAAAATGACTTTGATCACGCTAAAGGACCAAATCCGGAGATCACAGTTTTATCAACGCCATACTACGAAACGGCTTTTTCTGATCGATGGCAGCGAGATGATATCATCATCAAAAATGGAGTTTCAAATCCTGTAGATATTCTTGACAGAGAAAAAATGCAATTTTACCCCGGTTATTGCAATCGTTCTGAACTTACTTTTTGTCTAGATGAAGGTGCTTTTATTACAAATAAAACCGGAGCAATACGCACCATTCGTCACTACATTGGGGCAAATAGTGGCCCATTAACTAGTAAGGAACATAAGTTTTACGAAGCAGCAGAAATCACCACAACTTATTTAAGAGTTCATCAAATTCCAAGTATCATGAACTATTTTGATTGGAACAGCAATGCCATTGGTGCAAGCTATACCAATTCATCAAATACGAATGGTTTATCGATTAATGGTGTCCAAGACAATTATTCCACAAATCCGAGCACTTGGGATCTGTTTTCTTCTCAGTATGGAAGCGTTGTTTCACTCAATGAGTACAACACAGATATCAATCAATTTCAGCAAAAATTGAGTTTTTATTTCAATGATAATTTTAACCCACAGGATGTTCAGTGTACCGGGGACAACCAGTCATTAGGAGCTTCTGGTATTTTTATTCAAAATGGAGTCCCTAACACTGACCCTGTGTTGAATAGCAGCGCCAAGACGCTGCACTATAAACACAACAAATTCTTCCTGCCCCCTAATCAAAATAACAACCAAGCCATAGCCTTTGAGAACTTTAACAACTCACCTTTGATTACATCCATTTCTTGCTCTGGGTTAACAGTAAGCACCTCTTCAGCACAACAAGAACAAATGAGAGCCCAATTGAGAGAAAATATACTTACAGTATTCTCAGAAAATCCTGAACAAGTCTTTTTAATCAACACCCTAGGTCAACATATTCCTTATAAAAGAATATCTACCCATCAATTACAATTTGAATGTAATAATAGCGGATTATACATCTTAATGAATGAAAATCAAGGAACTATTCGTTCTGAAAAATTCTTTATCTCTAAATGAAAGCCTTGAGGAACTTCATATCAATATTCATTATATCCATAATGTTCCTAAACGTGATCTATGGTCAAAGTGTAGGTATCAACGATGATGGCTCAACGCCTGACAATTCAGCTATTTTAGATCTTAAATCTGTTGATCATGGAATACTGGTCCCAAGAATGACATTGGCTCAGAGGGATGCTATTTCTAATCCTGCCAATGGTCTTATGGTTTTTGTAACAGATGCTACTCCCGAAGGGTTTTTCTATTATGATGGCACCACATGGTTGCCTGTTGGTGAAAACTCAAATCAGCTAACAGACGCTGATAATGACACAAGAGTGGAAGTGGAACAGAACCCAGATGAAGATAAAATTCGTTTTACAGCCAATGGCGAAGAATTATTTTCAATAGAAGATGGAAATACTAGAATGCGAGGAAATTTTGTTGTTTATGACAAACGTATGCCTGATAGCATTAGCAACCACATGTTTATCGCACCAGACGTCAATTCAGGAATGTATCTACACGGAGTTCATGATGGAACTGGGAGCGATGGTTCTGTAGACTTCACTGTTGGCACAGCAATTATGAGTACATTTATCAATAATGACAATGCCCTTGCGACCATAGATGACAAAAACAACACCTTGATGTCATTTACAGTGAGTGTTCAAAAAGACAGAACATCAGGCTGGAATGGATACGAACCCTTGGATATAGCAGACAGTATCAGGTTGTTTAAATTTAGTCAATGGCATGGCTCGGGAAATTCACAAGAGCTTCTTGCTATTTGGCGTAACAGAAGTATTCATAACAACAAATTCGGAATAGGAACTACAAATACAGATAGTCTTGTTAAAGCTATGCTGCACGTGGTTCAAACCTCATCCGAAGACGCCTTTCGAGTGGATGATGAAGAGAATGATACGACATCGTTTGTGATTGATTCAATTGGAAATGTTGGCATAGGTGTGGAAGCTCCTTCAAAACTTCTTCATCTTCAAAACAACATCAATGGCGATACTGTTGGCCTTCAATTCACTTCATTTACTTCGGGTGGTTCAGAGTTTCCTGGTTTTATAGATGTAAACCCCAATAGCAACTCAATGATTTTCGGAGTCAACTCTTTAGCTGGACATAGGAAATTTGCCATCTCAGGCACTTGCTGTAATGTTGGAATTGGCACAAACCAGCCGACTACATCAATTGAAATCATGCAAGACAATGGAATTAGCCCAGAAGTTTATCTTAATGCAAGAGCTAATGTATATACAGACAATAGATCCTCTATTTTAACGCTTGCTGGTGCAGCTAGGAACGCAGGAATCTCCTTTGGAAGAATAGACTTCCAACAATATGATCACAATGGAACACGAACCGACTTTGATGGAGCTTCAATAAGAGCCTTAAAAGAAGGTAATGATGACGTTGCTTTGCGCTTTCTTACTGCTCAAAACACCTCCTTGACAACGCATATGACCATCCACGCGGATGGAAATATTGATATAGGCAATCCTACTACAGTAACTGAAAAATTGCAGGTAGAAGGAAATATCGCACCAGGTACTGACAACACTTATGACTTAGGAACTTCAAGCCTACG
Organism: Flavobacteriales bacterium; assembly: GCA_022763165.1. Classification (GTDB taxonomy): domain Bacteria; phylum Bacteroidota; class Bacteroidia; order Flavobacteriales_G; family JALEGO01; genus JALEGO01. The sequence goes on along the minus strand of JALEGO010000615.1, from coordinate 1,642 downwards.
ATGGGACGATGTATATGCCACCAATGGCACCATTCAAACCAGTGACAAGCGGCTAAAAACAAACATTCGTAAACTAGATTATGGCTTAGATCAAATTATGAAAATTGAGCCTGTAAGATTTAATTGGAAAGATGGCAAATCGACAAACGACAAAGTTGGTTTTATTGCCCAAGATATTCAAAAGATATTTCCTGAATTGGTAAACGTAGGTGACGACCCAAAACAAACACTGGGCCTTAATTATGCCGAAATGGTGGTAATCTTAACTTCAGGAATCCAAGAACTTAAGAAGGAGAATGATCTACTTAAAACCAGGTTATTGAGATTAGAGCATCTAATTGAGAATCCTTAATAGCATAGAAATACATTCGCGCTATATTTGCTTCCATGCTCAAGATCATTCACACCAATGATGGCTCTCATTCTCTTTTTAATGAGGAGCTCAATGAAACATATCACTCTATACATGGAGCTTTGGCCGAAGCTGAACATGTATTCATAAAAAACGGTTTTCATCTAATCAAAGATCAACCTAAGACAATATTTGAGCTGGGTTTTGGCACTGGATTGAATGTGCTACTAACACTTCTTGAAGCTCGAAAATTGAGCATTCCATTAACAATTCATTCTATTGAAGCATATCCTGTCCCCCCAGAAATTATAAGTGAAGTGAATTATCCCGAAATCCTTAAAAACAAAGAAGCTCTGGAGGTGTTTCAAAGAATTCATACGCTGCCATGGGACACTGAAGTTGAGATTTTTTCCAACATTCGATTAAAGAAAATTCACAACACTATTGAATCATGGAATACTCAATCAGAATTTGACTGTGTTTATTTTGATGCCTTTGCACCAAACAAACAAGAGGAAATATGGAGCGAAGCCATTTTAAAGAAAATGTATGACATGCTAAAAACCAATGGACACCTAACTACTTACTGCGCTCAAGGGCAATTTAAAAGAAACTTAAAGAAAGTCGGTTTTTCCGTAGAATCTATTTCAGGCCCCCCAGGCAAAAAAGAGATGACGTTGGCTTATCGAAGATGAATGATGATTAGGTAATCTACATTAGCTTTAATTAAGCCCAATCCTCAAAAGCATGGCTCAGATTTTAGTTTAAATCCTAAACCACAAAGTCACCAGCCCAAACCATAAACATTAATAGTATAACAGCTATTTTAATTGAATTTGTCATAATTATCTAAAACAAATCAAATTCAATTAGAATCCAGAAAAACAGACTCGGTACAAGGAGTGTACTTATAAAATGACCTTAGTTATCACCAAACAGAATTAACTTTTAATCATCTGATATTCAATCAAATAAAATGTAATTGCAGGGGTACAAATTGAGTATTATCAAAATAACAGTTGACACCGATAATTTAATCGAAGTTTTGAATGTAATGAATAAACTAACGCATTAAGGTGATGTGCCCTTCAGTACTCCAATCTTTCCCACTGACAGATTTCGCTTTTAGAACAAAATAATAAACACCATCTGGACAAATTGCTCCTGCTAAAGTTCTTCCATCCCAAGCGATTTTGTCAGCTGTTTGAGAAAATTTGAGAGATCCCCAACGATTAAAAATATTGATTTCAAATTCCTCTACCCCACTGGCCATTATCCTAAATTGATCGT
>JALEGO010000064.1 GCA_022763165.1 Flavobacteriales bacterium | reverse complement strand
CATTGCATAAGTTAGGTACTGACTACCTATATATGGATATCAAAGACTTTCTTCCTGAAAGTCCACCATATTTTGATAAGGAATCCCTTTCAGATAGACCAGAGCGTTTTTTTGTTTCAGAAATTATTAGGGAGAATATTCTGAAGTACTATAGCAAAGAAATTCCTTATAGCTGTGAAGTGGAGGTGGAGTCTTTCAAGGAATCAGAAGAAATTATTAAAATCCGTGGTGTGATAAATGTATCAAGAGATTCTCAGAAGGGAATCATCATAGGACATCAGGGAAAGGCTATTAAAAAATTGGGAACACAATCCCGTAAGGGCTTGGAAAAATTCTTTAACAAAAAGGTGTTTCTTGAATTGTTTGTTAAAGTCAATAAAGATTGGCGGAATAAAGAAAAACAATTGAAGAAGTACGGTTATATACGTTAATTTTGACTTATGTCTAGAGCCATTGTTGCTATAGTTGGAAGACCAAACGTTGGGAAGTCCACCTTTTTTAATCGATTGACACAAAAAAAGAGCGCAATCGTGCATGAAACGAGTGGTGTAACTCGTGATCGTCATTATGGAATTGTGGATTGGGTGGGTAAAGAGTTCTCACTAATCGACACTGGAGGCTATATAAACGATTCAGAGGATGAGTTTGAAACTGAGATTCAAAGGCAAGTGGAATTGGCAATTCAAGAAGCCAATGTCATTCTCTTTATGGTTGATGTAACTACTGGTATTACGGATTTAGATGAGTCGGTGGTTCAATTGGTTCGTAAATCTGGCAAGAAGGCTATACTGGTCGTTAATAAGGTTGATACGAATTCTAGGAGAGATGATGTTTATGAGTTTTATAAATTAGGACTGGAGCATGTTTTTGCCATTTCAGCTGTCAACGGTGGGGGAACAGGAGAGTTGTTAGATGAAGTTTGTAAAGATCTTCCAGCTGTTGAGGAAGAGGAAGAAGATGGAATACCCAGGTTCGCCATTATTGGGAGACCCAATGTTGGTAAATCATCATTGCTCAATATGCTCACTCAATCTGAAAGAAGTATTGTTACATCCATTGCTGGCACTACAAGGGACTCCATTCATACCCATTTTAATGCCTTTGGATTTGATATTAGATTCACTGATACAGCTGGTCTTCGGAAAAAGTCAAAAGTTCATGAGAACTTAGAGTTTTACTCTGTACTCAGGACAGTTAGATCAATTGAGAATTCTGATGTATGTCTGTTATTGCTTGATGCTAAGGATGGAATTACTTCTCAAGATGTTAATATTTTTAGGCTCGCTCAAAGAAATCACAAAGGCATCGTCATTTTAGTTAATAAGTGGGATCTAGTGGAAAAGGATCACAAGACAGCTGAAAATTTAGAAGAAAGAATAAAAGATGCCATCAAACCATTTGTTGATGTGCCACTTGTTTTCATATCTGTCAAGGAAAAACAACGTGTTCATAAGGCCTTAGAAATGGCAATGGAAGTGTATAAAAATAGAACCAAGAAAATACAAACCTCCAAATTAAACGAAATCCTTTTACCAATTGTTCAAGAAACCCCACCGCCAGCGACTAAAGGGAAATATATCAAGATAAAGTACATTACACAACTTCCCACTTACTATCCGTCATTTGCTTTTTTCTGTAATCTACCTCAATATATTAAAGATCCCTACAAAAGATTTTGTGAAAATAAAATTCGAGAAATATTTGATTTTACGGGTGTTCCATTTGAAGTGTATTTCAGAAAAAAATAGGTCTCCATATTTCCTCATTAATTGCTAACTTTAAATTCAAATCTTGCCACAATCATGAGAATCCGATTTTGCTTTTTATTACTTTTCTTGGGTTTCAGCAGTTTTGGGCAGCTTACCATCAGAATAGACAATGCTTTTCATCTTACTCCGTTGACGGATACATTGTATCTCTCTGGTGATTTTAACAATTGGCTGGAAAACGATACAAATTATGTTTTTCAAAGGATAGGCTTCAATCAATTCGAACTTACTTTTTTGCCAAATGCTGGGAACATGAGTTTTAAGCTTACAAGAGGCTCCTGGAATAAACCAGAGGCTGATGGGAATGGTAATTATTTAAACAATCGATCCTATACCTATAATGGAGGGTTGGATACCCTAATTATTTCAATAGATGGTTGGGAAGATATAGGAGGGATTAACTCCACTTCAGCCGAAAGCAACACGCATATTTGGTATGATCAAATGTTTATTCCGCAACTGAACCGATACAGAAGAGTCTGGGTGTATCTTCCTCCAGACTATCATACCACAACGAAGTCATACTCCAGTTTATACCTTCAAGATGGTCAAAGTCTGTTTGATTTGGAATTTGCTTCTTTTGGCGAATGGGAAGTCGATGAATCATTGAATGACCAATTTTTCAACAACGGTGATCCCGGTTGCATCGCTATCGGTATAGATCACGGTGGGGTGGATCGAATTAATGAATATTCGCCATGGGTAAATCCGTCTTACGGAGGAGGTGAGGGTGGTTTATATATGGATTTCATTGTCCAAAACCTGGTTCCATTAGTTGATTCTACCTTTAGGACCATTCAAAATGTTGATCACAGAGGAATAATGGGGAGCTCTATGGGTGGCTTGATCACTCAGTATGGTGCAACCGAGTTTCAAAACATCTTTGGGAAAGCAGGAGTTATGAGTCCAGCATTTTGGTTTTCTAACAATATATTTAGTCAGGTTAGTTCAAATGGTATTCAAGGACACATGAAATATTGGCTTATGGGTGGTGTAAATGAAAGTTCAACTTTGGTGCAAGAACTCCAAAATATGGAGAGTACGCTGATTTCAAATGGATTACCTGCAAATCGAGTCAATCTTACCATTCATTCCGATGGACAGCACTCAGAATGGTATTGGGCTAGGGAATTTCCTTATGCCTATTATTGGTTGTTCTATGATGAGCATTTTGCCAATCCTGTGGGAATTGAAAGCAGAAAGTATCCGGGCAAGTTAGAGGTTTATCCAAACCCGGTTCAAACAATACTAACGATTCAATCAGCCAAGAAAGTAGCATATCGAATCCTCGATTTTTCAGGCCGTTTGGTGCGGAATGGGAGCGAAAAAGATATAAATGTGTCGAATTTAGAAAATGGTGTTTATATCCTTCAGGTTGAGGAGGAAGGTAACTTGAACCAGACCTCTTTTATTAAATCAGACTAACTTGTTTGACGCTTTTTCTTCTACTTAGAAGTCTTGACGTACTTTTGACAAAATTTTTTTTAGATGTCAACAGTAATTGAGGGACAAATCGTAGATCTATTCAACAGAGAAATATTTCCAGGGCAGCTTATTATAGAAGGTGACCGCATTTCTCAAATCAACAGAACTGAAAAAAGTCCTAATCGCTACATTTTACCAGGGTTCATAGACGCTCACATACACATTGAAAGTTCCATGTTGGTTCCCTCAGAGTTTGCAAAGGAAGCTTTGAAACATGGCACGGTAGGAACGATTTCGGATCCACATGAGATTGCTAATGTATTAGGTGTAGCAGGTGTTCATTATATGATTGAAAACGCAAAAGGCAGTCCCCTTAAATTTCATTTTGGTGTGCCTTCATGTGTTCCTGCGACTTCCTTTGAAACTGCTGGAGCTGTTATTAATAGTGAGGATGTCAAAACTTTACTGGAGTCAGATGATATATATTATTTGGCAGAAATGATGAATTACCCTGGTGTTTTGCATGGTGATCCAGAAGTTTTAAAGAAAATCCAATATGCCAAGGAAATAGGGAAGCCTATTGATGGACATGCACCTGGTTTGAGAGGTGAGGCTGCAGCTCAGTATATTGCTGCAGGCATTTCAACAGACCATGAATGCTTTTCATTGGAGGAAGCACTTGATAAGTTAGCCAATGGGATGAAAATCATTATTCGAGAGGGCTCAGCAGCCAAGAACTTTGAGGCTTTGCATCCATTATTTGATAGTCACCCAGAAATGTTAATGTTTTGCAGTGATGACAAACACCCAGATGATTTGTTAGTGGGTCATATTAACGAACTGGTAAAACGATCTGTGGCGCTTGGATATGATTTATTTAATATTTTGACAGCTGCATGTAAAAACCCGGTAGATCATTACAAAATGGATGTGGGGTTGCTTAAAGTTGGAGATAAGGCTGATTTTATTGTATGTAAAGATCTAAATACGTTTGAGGTTGACGAAACTTACATCGATGGTGTTTGTGTGATGCAAAATGGTATTTCTGAAGTGCGCGATCTTGATATTGAAGTAGTCAATAATTTTAATAGTTTACCAAAAAAGGAAGATGATTTTTGGTTGAGGCCTATAGATGAATTTCCGTTGATCGAGGCATTAGATGGACAGCTGATTACAGAGAAGAAGCTTGTAAAACCCTCGATATTGGATGGTAATATCGTTTCAAATATTGAGAAAGATCACTTGAAGATTTCTGTAGTAAATCGATATAACGACTCTCCCGTATCAAGCGGTTTAATACAGCACTTTGGTCTAAAAAATGGTGCGATTGCGAGTACTGTCGCTCATGATTCTCACAACATTGTTGCTGTAGGAACATCTGACGAATTACTGATGAAGGCGGTTAATAAACTTATTGAGTCAAAAGGAGGGCTCTCTGCTGTTTCTGGAGATGTCGAAATGCATTTACCTCTTGAGATAGCTGGTTTAATGAGTCAAAATGATGCTCAGTACGTAGGTCAAAAATACCAGGAAATCGATGCGTTTGTGAAAAGTATGGGGTGCAAGCTGCATGCTCCATTCATGACACTTTCTTTTATGGCTTTACTCGTAATTCCAAAAATCAAGATGAGCGATTTGGGAGTTTTCGATGCTGAGAAATTTGAATTTTTGATCAAAGTTTAGCTTGAAGGCTTACTTTGCAGGGAATTGATTTTCGATAAAGAGGACTAAGGCGTCAAACTTTTCTCCTAAATCTTCTATATCATCTCGCAAAAGAATATCCTTGTTAGTTGCTCTTTTCTCAATTGAAGAGGATAACTCTTCAATTTGTTTAGCACCAATCATTCTTGAGGATCCTTTTAATTTATGCGCCCAGAAACTAATTGATTTATGATCATCGTTGGTCATTGCTGACTGGATGTTTTCTAGAGACTCTTTACCACCCTTCACGTAACTTTTGAGTAGGTCACTGACAAACTCATCATCAAAATCTTCTTTGAGATTCGCATTAATCATAACCCAAAAGTAGCAAATAGAAAAGCCCGATTTTCAATTGTTGAAAAATCTTTCTAAAACCTTGTTAATAGTGGATTCTGTCAATGGTTTATTAACATAATCATCAACTTTTAAATTTTTGGCACGCTTGACATCTTCATCTCGAAGTGAGGTGCTCAACATAATGATAACGGCTTTAGCTTTTTGTTTTTCGGAGAGCTTATTGTATTTCACTAAAAATTCAAAACCATCCATTACTGGCATGCGCACATCTAGGAATATCAAATCGGGTTTGGGATAGTCTTCATGACCGTCAATCTCGGTTTTTTTTACTAAAAATCCGAGTGCCTCATGGCCGTCACATGCAATATCAATCTGATCAGCCACTCCCATTTTGCTCAACAACCTCTTATTTAGAAGGTTAGTTGTCTCGTCATCATCTACTAAAAGTATTTGTCTCAATCTTGCCAAATTGCTGGTTATAGCCTTTGTTACGTAAAATATAACTAAAAGTTATGATTCTAGAGGTAAGAGGATGGTAAAAGATGTTCCTTGTCCCAATGAGCTTTCGACTTCAATAGATCCTCCAGATTTGTCAATAATCTGTTTTACAATGTATAAGCCAAGGCCAGTACCTTCTTTTGCGCTGTTGAATCTGTTGAACATTCCAAAGAGTTTATTTTTGTGCTTTTTTAGATCAATTCCGATACCATTGTCTTCAAAATGCAGTTCGACATAAGGGCCTATTGCATTGGATCGAATTGAAATCTCGGTTTGAATGTCATCTCTTTGATATTTGATGGCATTGGAGATCAAATTTTGAAAGACACTGTTTAGGTTTTGCCTGGCAAAAAGCAAAGATGGTGCTGAAGAAAAATTCGTGTTCATCTTAATATTTTCGATCTCCACAGTCTCTCTAAAATTCATCATGACTTCACTATAAATCTCCTCCAAATTGATCTGTTCCTTTGTTAATTCGGAGTTCTCCCTTATTCTGGTAACATCAACGAGGTCTTGTATAGTAGATTTGCTTCTTGAGACCATTTTTCCTAACCGGTCTAGAAAGTCTGTTTTTTCAGCTGCTTCAAGATCTTCTTCTCTGAGAATTTTGACCAGTTGTTCCATGTTTGCAATGGGTACTTTTAGATCATGGGAAGCGATATAGGTGAATTCTTTCAGTTCATTGTTGATTCTTTGTAATTCATCAGCCTGTCTTTTGAGTTTTCTCTCAATGCTCTTTTTTTCTGTTATGTCTCTAAAACTTAGTCTGTTTTCAATTACATCTCCATTTTGATCAAAAACCCTAATCTCTTTGAAACTCGTTTCAATTTTGGAACCATCTTTTTTTAATAAAACAGTTTCATCATTTTCAACTCTCATGTTTTTGCTCAAGGCTTTTATGGCATCGATGCCCTGCTTCATCGATTCTGGAGCATACAATTTGAATATTTGTTCGCCAATCAACTCCTCTTTGTTATAACCAGTTATTCTGCAAAGGGTTTGATTACATTCTTTGATTTCAGCGGTTTCAGGAATAATAGAAACGAGCATGTCAGGAGCGTTCTCATAAAGGCTTAAGAACTTTGACTGAAAGGTCAGTACATCCTTCTCCGCATTTCTTATGGCTTCATCTCTCAGTTCTAATTCTCCGTCCAATTGCCTTATGATTTCACTTATATCCTCAATCTCGCTTTTTTCTTGGCTTGAAATAATGTCAGAATCTTGATATTGGTTAACATGTTCTAATACCAAGTTCAGTATATGTCTTAGACCTTTTGAGTTTGTGATTTTTTGTTCCATGAAATTACAGCTAACGAATTTAAGTCATTGTCACCAGATCTGAGATATTAACGTTTTAAAAGAAAGAATAAAAGCAAAAGCTTGTATCTTTGAAACGCAAAATCAGAATGATGAGAAGTTTAATATATTTAGCTGTATTGCTCATTCAAGTGGGACTTGTAACAGCTCAAAATCAAATTGGGTTGACCCTTAAGTTTGACAAGCAGATTTCCACTGAACATAAGATGGAGTTCGTTCAGGAGATCAAAGAGCTTGGTTTGGATGGAAATTACACTCTGATTCAGGGATTTAATGTGGATGTCTTTTTATTCAGTCAAGAATACACTCATGCTCAAAATGCTGAGATTTCAAAGATCTTCGAAAGTTCATCTTTGACGGAATTTGTTGGCCCCTTCAATCGATCAACTGATGGCACAATGGCCGGAAAACTCCCTGAAATCTTTGTAAAATTCAAGCCAGGAACAAACCGATCAGATTTACTTAAGGAATGTGATAAATTAGGCTTTGAATTTAGGGGTTTTTATCAATTTGATCCTAGCGTGTGTGTTTTTCAAGCAAAAAGTAAAGTGTTTACTGAGTCCAGCACGAAATTGTTGAAAGATCTTGATGGAATTCAGTATGCTTCACAGAATGTTTTATTTACGCCTTCGGTAAACTCTGTTAACGATTCACTTTTTAACTTGCAATGGAGTTTGCTTAATGATGGTACACAGTGGTTTGGAACTCCTGATGCGGATATGGATGTGGATTCTGCTTGGACGAAGACTACTGGAGTAGATCATGTCCGAGTAGCCATTCTAGATTCGGGAACTGACACTGCTCATATTGACTTAAAAGGGAATTTGATCAAAGGTTTTGATGCTACTGGAGGTAGTTCACAAGGATACCCCAATACGACTTTATCTAGTGATGCTCATGGCACTGCAACAGCAGGCATTGTAGCTGCCACAGGTAATAATACTAGTGGTATTGCTGGGGTTGCATATAACAGTACCATAGTACCCGTACGTATTTTTTTCTACATCAATTTTGGAGGACAAGAAGTGCCTTTTGCAACTACCCAATCTGGTGCTGATGGTGTAAATTGGGCTACAGATTCTGCACAAGCTGATATTTTAAGCAACTCCTGGGGCTTGACGGATGCGGCAATTAGTCAATTGAATATAGACACTGCTTTTAGTAATGATCAAATTAAGATGGCCATTCAGAGAGGTAGATATGGTAAAGGACTTGTTACTTTATTTTCATCAGGCAACGATGCCGATACTTTTTCTATTTGGCCAGCCAGCTTGCCTCAGACAATATCTGTGGGTGCTACAAGTATGTGCGATGAATTGAAGTCCTCAGCCGATTGCTCGTCAGAAAATTGGGGGTCAAATCACAACCTAGGGTTGGATGTATGTGCTCCCGGTGTTAGGGTGGTAACTACAGATATCTCTGGAGCTCCAGGGTACTCTACAAGCAGTGGATATACATTGTCGTTTAATGGGACTTCTGCAGCTTGCCCAAATGCTGCTGGTGTAGCAGCGCTAATTTTGGCGGTGGATTCAACTTTTTCAGGTGATTTGGTCAGGGAGATTTTATCAAAATCATGTGAAAAGGTTGGAGGTTACAGCTACAATCAAAACAAAGATTACGGAACCTGGTCTAAAGAATTGGGTTATGGCAGAGTGAATGCCTATCAGGCAGTTTTAAGGGCAGAATTCACAAGCAATTCCATAATAGAAAATGAACGAAGTTCGATGAATCTTTATGTCAGACTTATGGGAGATGGTGTCGATGTTGTTTTTTCATCTAACCATACGGGATTTCACGAAATGGAGGTGTTTGATATTTCGGGTAAATTACTTCATCGCAAAGCAGTTAACCTTGTCCAAGGCCAAGAAAGCATCGAACGTGTGCTAAATCTTAATCGAGGCGCCTACATTGTGAAACTTCGCAGCGAAAATGATATTGTTTCGCAAAAATTTGTGTTTTAATCTTGATTATTTTGGAATAATCAACTGATTAAATTCTAGTCTATAGATTCTAAGGTTTTGGTAATATCATCAATGCTGATTTTGAATGTTTCATCATTGAAAGGGGCAGATATCGTCATAACGTCCCCTTCAACTTTGATTTGATAAACGCCATTCTTTTGATTGGCAAAATGGAATACGTTGATATGATTAAACCGTTTTTCTTTATTAGGGAAATAATTTAGAGCACTGAAAAAATCATCATGTACCCTTGTAGTAAAATGAGCAGAGGAAGTCGACTTGATGAAATCATTGCCAAATGAATCAAAGTTTGTTAGGATCTGAATCTCTTTTTGCATAAAACTCTGAACCCACTTTTCTTTTCCTTCAAGTTGTTTGTTAATAGATTCAATGTGTTTGTTGTTTTCAATTTTTAGGATTCTAAGAATTGAATTCATTGCCAAGTCCAGATCTCTCTTATATTCTTCGCTCAAATATGCTGCGCTGACGTGGAGCGTATTATGCTCTAATTTGATGGATAGCTCTCCGTTCGGAGTATTTGAAAATGAGACGATATCAATATTGTCTTGAATTACCCTTTTGCCAGACTGTTCTCTTGAAATATAATAGAAACTACTTAAAATGGGCTCTTGAACATTGGATATGAATGTAGAAGCATTACTTAAATTGGCATTTTGGTTAAAATCAGCTCCGAAAGAGTTGTAATCAACAACTATTGAGAGTTCTTTATCCAAAAAATCCTTGACCCAACCTTTCTTTCCTATCATCTGCTGTTCAATCAGCTCAATTTCTTGATAATCGCCCTTTTTTAGTTGTTCTTGAGCTCTAGAAGGAGTCAATATTAGGGATAGCAGCAGGCACAGTGTTAGATGGGTAATAGTATTTGATATCATGAGTTTGAATTTGAATTATTGATAGGGTTAATATCCTATGTGAATTGCATAAGGGCAACCTTATCGGTCAGAATTTTCTGGGCTAAAACTGTGAAAATGAAAAGTTAGAATTAACTCGCTTGAAACAAACCGTGAATTTCCGCATCAATTTTTGAAATGATCTTGCCTAGATCTTCATCATCATCAGAAAAATTGTTTTCATCAACATCCACAATTAGAAGATTTCCTTTGTCATATGTAGAAATCCATGCTTCGTAGCGTTCGTTAAGTCTTTTTAAGTAATCTAGGCGAATGGACTCTTCGTACTCTCTTCCTCTCTTTTGGATTTGATTAACCAATTTAGGGACACTTGCACGCAAATAAATCAATAGATCCGGAGATTGAATGAATTTGTCCATAGAGTTAAACAGGGAGAAATAGTTTTCAAAATCTCTTGTAGTCATCAATCCCATGGAATGAAGGTTAGGGGCAAAGATATAGGCATCCTCATAGATAGTTCTATCTTGAACTATTGTGTCCTTGCCTTCCCTAATATCCATGATTTGATTAAACCTGTTGTTCAGGAAATAGACCTGTAAATTGAAAGACCACCTCTGCATGTCATTGTAAAAGTCATTTAAGTAGGGGTTATCTTCAACATCTTCCAATTGAACGATCCAGCCGTAGTGCTTTCCCAATTTTTTGGCTAAAGTTGTTTTGCCAGAACCAATGTTTCCGGCAATAGCAAAGTGCATAGGTTTCTTATCTTCCATGGGGCGACTAAAATACAAATTTCTGGTTTTTAAACAGATTATTGTTAATAGAATTAAGAAACGCCTTTCTTACTGGCTCTTAACCATAGCGTAAACAAAGAGTCCATGAGGTCTCAAGACATGAATTTTCCGGTTCTGAACGTGTGCGGCAGTGCAGTCTGACAAGATATTTGGCTTTAAGAATACCTCTGAAGCATTTTCGAAATTGTAAAGAAATGTTTCGCCATTATCCTCAACCAAAACTAGTTCATCACTGAAGACACTGAGAAGGCGATCGAAATGGAGCGTTTTCATGTAACCTCCATATACGTCAAAAATGAGTGTGCCATTTTCCTCGGTCCAAACAAAAAGGAGATCATTTTTTTCCATGATTTTGGAAGGCTTAACTTCTTTTTTGAATAGCTGGGAAAAATTAGGTGATCTAGATAGTTCGTTCATATTGCGATCAAACCTGATTAGTGAAAATGCTATCGCATCATATACCCAAATGCCACCTTGTTGCGATGAACAGGTTAAAGTCACTTGTTCGAGTTCCAGCTCATCTAATTCAATAATTTCTTTTAAAGGACTGATGGTATTATCCACAAAGACTACTTGAGAAAGGTCTTGATAAAATATTGGTATTTTAAGCGATAATGAGACATCAAAACTGGAAATTTCGCCCAAAAGCTTGTTGCTATATAAATTGACAGTGTCGCCCCCGGCCGATAATTTGACCAACTGATCATTTAAGGACAAATAATAATAACCTTGTCGATCAATTTGGAAATCTTGATAAGATTTGGAGAATAAGAGACTATCCTCTAAGATAACATCGAATTGAGTATGACCCTTTGTTGTTATTACCAAATGAAAGAAACAAAGTAAAGCTAGGGCTTTAATTTTTGGATTGATCAATAAACTTTTTAATGGCATCAACATGTTTTCTATTATTTGATAGTCTTGGAACTTTGTGTTGCCCACCAAGTTTTCCTTTGCTTTTTAACCAAGCATAAAACGTGCCTTTTTTCACAAATTGTATCACCGGAGGTTTTAATGCAAGATCTTTGTATCTCTTGGCCTCGTAATCTGAATTCAGTGATTTTAGAGCGTTGTCTAACATTTCGCTAAAAAAACCTGGGTTTTCCGGTTGCTTTTCAAATTCTATTATCCATTCATGCGCTCCTCTGTCCTCGTTAGTCATGTAAACTGGTGCTGCTGTATAATCAGAAACTCTCGAGTTTGTTTTTTCACAAGCAATTTGAATTGCCTTCTCAGCATTGTCTATGATTAATTCTTCCCCAAAAGCATTGATAAAATGCTTGATTCTTCCAGTGACTTTTATTCTAAATGGATCTGTGGAAGTAAAAGTGATGGTGTCTCCAATAAGATATCTCCACAGACCGCCATTAGTCGATATAATTAATGCATAGTTTTTATCTACCTCCACTTCATCCAGACCTAAAGTTTCAGGATGATCTTTTTCCAACTCATCCAGAGGTGCAAACTCATAATATACTCCATAGTCAAGCATTAAAAGCATGCTATCAAGATTTAAATCATCCTGGATTCCAAAAAAACCTTCTGAGGCATTGTAGGTTTCTAAATAATCAATAGTCTTCTTCCCGGAAAGTGCCTCATACTGATCCTTATATGGCGTGAAGCTTACTCCACCATGCATAAATAGCTCCAAGTTCGGCCAAACATCAGTTATATACTCCTTTCCCGTGATGTCCAAGATTTTTTTTATCAATACTAGGGTCCATGATGGCACACCCGCGATGTTGGTCACATCCTCTTGAGACGTGACTTGAGCCATCTTTTCAATTTTTTGCTCCCATTCGCTCATTAAGGCAATAGACTTGTCAGGAGTTCTTCTGTACTCCACCCAAAATGGTAAATTTTTAATAATTATCGCTGAGAGATCACCATAGTATGAGTCACTACTGAATTGATTGATTTGACTACTTCCACCTACAACAAGGCTTTTGCCATTGAATAATTTCGAGTCGGGCCTTTGGTTATAATAAATGGATAGCATGTCCTTACCCGCTTTGTAATGACAGTCTTCCAAAGAATCCTTACTCACAGGTATGAACTTGCTTTTGTCACTAGTAGTTCCGGAGGACTTCGCAAACCATTTTACTTCTCCTGGCCATAATATGTCTTTTTTCCCTTGTTTCATTTGTATAATCCAAGGTTTTAACGTCTCATAGTCGGAAATAGGAATGTTTTTTTTAAAATCTTTTAGAGATTGGATCTTTTTATACTTGAACTTTTTTCCCCATTTGGTGTTCTTAGACTCATCAATTAATTTAAATACCAACTCGTTTTGAACTTCAAGAGGGTATTTTTTGAAGAGCTCAATTTGATGGATTCTTTTTTTTATGATCCAGGAGAATATAGAGTTGAGTAATTCCATAATTTATGGTGTTTCCCAAGAGGGTCGGGCTATTCGCTTCAATCTTTTGGTTTAGAAACTGGTCCTGTCTACATTTCGTCAGCTGAATCAAATACCGAGCTTTACGAAGTGCGAGCGACTAGCTTAACCCAAAAGGATTTCCGCTGTTATCCCTAACACAAATCAAAGGTAAAATTTAAGACTATAAAATGAGCTGTCTTCTAAACTATTGAAGCTTTTTTCTGTAGGAATGCGTCTTCTAATTCACTTACACTTTTGGCATTGAAAGTGAATGCTCTTGTTAAGCCTGCTTTTCTTGCTACATTGATGCCATATTTCATATGATCCAAACCGTGATCCACATGGGCATCCGGATTGATAGATATTTGAACGCCTTTCTCCATTGCTTCATGGATCCATTCCCAATCCATATCTAGCCTCAATGGATTGGCGTTCAGCTCGATAATGACATTGTGCTCAGCGCAAGCTGCAATAATTTCACTGTGATTTATTGGATATCCTTCCCTAGAAAGGAGTAAACGTCCTGTGGGGTGTCCTAAAATAGTAGTATATGGATTTTGAATAGCTCTAAGTAGACGTTCCATGGCTTTTGCTTGATCCATCTTTAGTTGGGCGTGAATGCTGGCGACAACGAAATCAAATTGCGCTAAAACCTCCTCCTCATAATCCAGACTACCATCATAAAGAATGTCTGACTCAATTCCCTTAAATATCTTGAAAGGTTTTAGTGTTTCATTGAGTTGATCTATTTCTAACCACTGTTGTTTCAAACGGTCTTCGGTAAGTCCGTTGGCGTAAATAGCAGTTTTTGAATGGTCACTAATGCCAAAATACTCCCATCCTTGTTTCATACAATATTGGGCCATTTCCAATATTGTGTTTTGCCCATCACTCCATACGCTATGATTGTGTAAAGCCCCTTTTAGATCTTTATTTTGAATAATGTCATCCAACTTAAACCTTTTAGACCATTCGAGTTCGTCTCGACCTTCTCGCATCTCTGGTATGAAATACGGGTGCCCAAGTTTTTTGTAGATATCTTTCTCGTCTGAAGCCTGAACTTTATCATATTGGATCAGGTCTAGATGTGCCGTGGTGGAGGTAGTTTCAAACAGTGAGGAAACAAATTCTTCTTCAGAACAATATTGAACTTCTATGGGGATTCCAATCTCATGTTGAAACGTTTCTGAAGTTTGAGATTCGCTGCAGGCAATAATCTGAATTTTGGAAATAATTTGACATTTTCTCCTCATCTCACCAGTTAACGCGGCTCTTGTCACATTGGCTTTCGAATTTATTTGATCCAGAACATCAAGTGCCAGAGATTCCACGCTGGCGTAATGAAATAAGCCAGAATTGGAGATTTTATATTCGATATCCTTGCGAATGGCTTCTTGTGTTTTCAGTCCAAAGCCTTTAATATCCTTAAGTCTATTTTCAACGCAAGCATATAGCAATTCTCCTACAGTCTCAATTTCCATTTCTTGCCATAACAATCTGATCTTAGCTGGTCCAATACCTTTAATGCTTAGCATTTCAACAACTCCCGGAGGTGTTTCCTTAACAAGCTCCTGGATGTTACTTAGTTCTCCTGTGTCAATTAACTCTCGGATTTTTGGAACCATACTTTTTCCAATACCTCGTATTTGTGAAATTTCTTCATCTGGCAATGCGTGAAGAGGTTGAGGAAATTTTCCTATTTGAAAGGCTCCATTGTAATAGGATTTAGTCTTAAAAGAATTGGCTCCATGCAATTCTAGCAGTTTTCCTAAAAGTTTTAAGTTTTTGGATATTTCTTTATTTGAAATCGTTCCCATTATCAATTATTTATAAAATCCTATCGCTCAATAAAAAAACGCTGGCGGTTGTAAAATTAAAATTAAAAGAACCACCACCTAAGGTAATTTTGTTACAGATTAGAAGAAATGATTTTTTCGAACTATTATTCTGATATGAGCGAAATGAAAAGAATGATATTTTTAAAAAATTAAATTTTCAAATTTTAATTTCATATTGTAAATTTGCAATAGAATTTAATTCGTAAAACGCTCCCAAATGATACGCACGACACTTACAACAATCTTCGTTTTTTTATCTGTTTTCATTATTCAGGCTCAAACCAATTGCTTTATTGATCTTCAGGCTTATGGATTCCCTGAAACAACGGCCGGAGCCAATGATGGTTCAGCGATAAGTATAGTTTCTTCGACTTACGACCTCGATAATTTTGACAGT
>JALEGO010000614.1 GCA_022763165.1 Flavobacteriales bacterium | reverse complement strand
TGGTTTGGGTGGACGCATTAGTTCAATAGCTTCTGCCTCAATTGGAATGAGTTTGGGGTCAGGTTCTCACACAATCAATGGTGCAAACTTTGAAAGAACAACATATCCCTTGTATGTTACTGAAAATGAATCAGTAGTTAATTTAGATACATGTAACATTAGTTCTTTATCTGATGATGGTAATGATTTTACAAACTTACCAACGGTTCACACAGGGACGTTGCTTTGGCAAAATTGCGACTACAAAGAAAGTAAGACAAGTTCCAATCCAACTTATGCAAATAATGCAGCAATCAGAGTTATTATTTTTGACAAACCAAATGATGGCTTGAATTTTAATTCTCAAACTTATTATAAAATTGGAACAGAATTGAGTGTCGGGAAACATGAACAAGGGTTTGCTTCTTCATTTGGTTCGGGAAGTGCTCATAATAGATTAGTAAAGTTTTTTACAAATACAACAGGCACAGTAGGAACGTGGAACGATGTAAGCTCTAATCATTTATTAAAAGTTGGCAATTCGGGATCTATTTTTGCAACTGCAAGTGTCGATAGTTGTTTCTTTATTGGCTCAAATGCTCCTTATTATGGTCTTTCTGTAGATATAGAAACAGGAACTGTTACGGGTTCTGGGAAAATAATACATGAATATTGGAATGGATCTAATTGGATAGAGTCTGCAACAATGTCTTGTTTGGATAAACCTCCTTATACAAAATATCAAAAAAATATATTTTCTAGAACACAATTGGAAAATATAAGATGGGATGTTTTTTCGGATTGGGCTCGTTCAACAGAGAATTCTCAAAGTAGATTTTGGACAAGATTTAGAATAGTATCTGGAGCTTTAGATACTATTCCTGTAATTAAACAAATTTTTGTCCACCCAAGCTATACAAAAATGGGTGAAGATGGATTTGTCCAACATTTTGGTCAATCTTTGCCAACAAGACAGCTTTTGGTTCATCAAAAATTAGCAGATGATTTAAGTGGAGCTTCACCTGGAAATGTGGCAATAAATTTTAGTTCAAATATTACACTTACTCCTATTGATAATAATTTTCAATCAAGTTCGGAAGATGGATTTGGTCAAATTGTAGAAATAAAAGATTTAATAGATACTTCTAGAAATTTAACTTATACTGTTGGGTGGCTTCCTTCAAATAATGCAACAGGTAATGTTATATTATATTTTAGAATTGTTTTGTTTAACGAAGGAGATATTATTGCCGGTAGTCTTAGTGAAATAGAACTTCAAAAAACTGTTTCAATTTCTGGTCAACAAGATGAGTTACAAATTACAGACTTTTCTTTTAAAATTCCAGAAGCAAGAGAAAATCAATATGCAGCAATTTCACTCCTTAGAGATGGTCCTGACGCGGCTGATACATATACTGGAAACATGGAAGTGGTTTTTACTAAATTAGAAGGAAAAGCTTGGAAAAACTAAGCAAATTATATTTTGAAAGATTCATAAATAGTATAATGAAAAATTTTATACTATTTATGAATAAATTATCAGGAGAATTTTTAAATGTCCATGCTTGAACAAGCAATCATAGATGCTGAAGAATTAAGACAATCAGCTACTAAACTAGCTGAACAAAAAATTATTGAAAAATATTCTGGTGAATTCAAAGAGGCCCTTGACGCTTTACTAGAACAAGATGAAGTAGAAATGGGTGAGTTTGGTGGTTCGTCTATTGAAACTCCTCCTGCGGACATGGTGCCTGATATGGGTCAAGAAGTAGATGTTCCTGGTGAAGGGGTGACTGGAGAACTAGAGCAACAAATTCCGCAAACAAATGAAGAATTGTTTGATGGAGATATTTCAGAAGAAGATGAAGAAATTGAAATTGATTTTACAGAATTAGAAAAACAATTTCATAATTCAAATAATGCATTTGAAAATGTTGATGAACCTACAATTACCGCAAAAATAAACTTAGAAGATGACGACTCTTTTCCTCTTTCTTTGAATGAAAAAAACGAGGATAAGGAAGATGACAAAATTCAAGAATACTTAGAAGAAGAAATAAACAAAGTTTTAGAAGAATTCAATTTTGATAACGAAGTAGTACCTACAGGTCATGCTGGTGCTCCAACTGATAGAGAATATGAAAAAGCTCAAGAAGTGATGCAAGTTAAAAATCAGTTGGAAAAAATGAATGAAGAAAATAAATCTTTAAAAGAAAAACTTGAATCTTATGAAAATAAACAAAAAGAACAGAAAGATGTTATTAAAAAGCTTTCTGAACATGTTAATAAAATTAATCTAACCAATGCTAAATTGCTTTATATGAATAAAATCTTGAGAAGTGACTCTTTGAATGAGCGGCAAAAGACCATGATGATTGGTCAACTTAGCGAAGCAAAAAATGTCGAACAGACAAAAGTTGTTTATGAAACACTAAAAAGCACAGTGGGTGAGCTTACCAATAAAAAGCAAGTTCCAGAATCACTAGAGCAGATTGTTTCAGAGAATAAAGGATTGTCTATACACTCTACAAGAAAACCAGAATCTGACGTTAATCAAGCAATGTATAAACGTTGGAGAAAATTAGCAGGTAACTAAAAAAAACATTTTTAAGGAGAAAAAAAAATGGACTCAATTTTAGATACACTTACTGAAGGTATCAAAAGACGAGATCTAGCTGCTGAAGGTGCTGCTCTTGTACAAAAGTGGGAACGTACCGCTCTTCTAGAAGGTCTTGATGAACTTAATAAACAAAATATGGCTGTTCTACTTGAGAACCAAGCCAAACAACTACTAAAAGAAACTTCTGTTATGGCTCGTGCTGGTGGTGGTGATGTTGAAGGTTTTGCGTCTGTCGCATTCCCCCTTGTCCGTCGAGTTTTTGGAGGTCTCATTGCAAACGATCTAGTATCTGTTCAACCAATGTCTCTACCTTCTGGACTCATCTTCTTCCTAGACTTTAAATATGCTGCTGACACTACAGCTCGACTCTATGCGAAAGCTAATGAGTCTATTTATGGTCAAGGTCGCTTAGGTAGTCAAATCACTCAAGGTGTAAATCTTACTTCATCTGCGGGTGAACTTGGTTTCTACAATCTAAATAACGGCTACAGCTCACCAACTGGCTCAGCTACTGTTTCACTTACTACTGTACTTTCTGGTACTTATGGTGGCCAAGTAAATGGCAGCACTGGTGGGGCACTTAGTGAAGAGCTAATGAAGCTTGTTGATTTTGATCCTGAGATGGTTTCTGGAACTTCTAACATTGCTGTTGCACGAGTTGCTGCTAGCGATCTAAATGTTGCCGGAACGGCGATAATCAACACCGACAATCTTATTTCTATTATCGCAGAAGGTGCAGGTAGTGTTCTAGGTCAGTGGGATACTGCCGCTGACAAACATATTCGTCGTTTTACTCGTTTTAGTGGTTCTGCCAAAGATCACATCCTTCTATACGCTGTTTCAGAAGAAGGTGCTGAAACTCCTGCTGCTCTTTCTGGTGCAATTGGTGCAAGTTCTACACTTCACTTCCCCATCAAAGATGAGTTTGCAAATGGCGGTGCTCTTGGCTCAATCCAAGGTCAAGATCAGTGGGGTCTTGAAGCTGATCCTGGCATCCCAGAAATCGACATCAACGTTGACAGCATTGCTGTTACCGCTGTTACCAAAAAACTCAAAGCAAAATGGACACCCGAACTTGGTCAGGATCTTTCTGCCTATCACAACCTTGATGCAGAAGTTGAGCTAACTCAGGTTCTTTCTGAACAAATTACTCTTGAAATTGATCGCGAAATTCTTGAAGATTTGATGGTTGGCGCAACTGCTGGTAAATATTACTGGTCACGTTCTCCTGGTATGTTCTTGAATCGCGAAACTGGTCTTGAAATCGGTTCACAAACCAAAGCTCCTGACTTTACAGGAACTGTATCCGAGTGGTATGAGACTCTTTTACATACCATTCAAGATCTT
>JALEGO010000063.1 GCA_022763165.1 Flavobacteriales bacterium | reverse complement strand
AGGTCAAATCTTATGAGTTGATTGAATTCTCCATCACCAGTTTGCAAGATGCCTAAAGATCCTCCAGAAGATTCTCCAATTGGCAGTCCAAGCAAAAGCGATGTTGAGAGTACCCAGGGCTTATTAGTTATTAAGCCGTATTTTACAGAAATATTGGCATCCCCAATAGAATTAATTGCTTCACCAGCTTGAATGGTATCACCAGTAGTGCCAGATATAAGATTATTGTACAAAGCACGGCTGAAGATGGGCACAAAGAGAATTCCATCAATCCGATCAGTTATTCCATATTCCACATAGGCGTTTGTATTGAATAATCCATTGGTGACATTAGGATCAATTTTACCGGTACTGGTATAATGACCGTCCGAAATAGTCCAAAATTGAGAAAGTTGGTAATATCCCTTTCCCTTTTCCATTGTCCAGCCTCCACCGCCATAAGAGAATGAGGAAACCATTAGTAATGCAATGGTGACATATACATGTATCTTAGTTTTCAAATTTTCCATCTCCAACTTTTACATTAAACGGTTTACAATAGAATAAGACATAATCATATGAGTTTAACATCAAATCACTGCTGCTTGGGATACTGATGGTGTATGCTCCAGAGAATTGTTCTACTTCTCCTACTTCGAAAGCCTGATTGTTAGTACTAGGGTTATTGGTCAAATAAATATAAGCTCCGGGCAATCCTTGATCACATACATATGATTCATCAAACTCCAAAGTGAAATTTGTGCCATCAAAATTGAGTTTAAAGTTACCTTCTAGGTCGTATGAACTGGTTGTCTTTAAAGTTCCTGTTCTTTCTCCCGTTTCAACCGTAATTGTGGAATCAGAAACCTCTAGGTCAAATGATTCGGAAATATTGTTTTCAGCGAATTTTACTTCAATTCTTGTTGTACCATAGTCCTTGGCAGTAGCAAGACCCTCAGCACTAATTTGTACAATTGATGTGTCCTCACTTGTCCAAGAAAGCAGAGCGGAATCCATCATTCCGACATTGTTGAAGTACTCTGCTTGAAACTGATAGGTACTCCCAATTTCAATGGAAGTCAATGGATTCAAGATCATTATTCTTTCGGGAACCATATCGTCAAGAATATCGTCCTTAACGCATCCATTCATAGATAGAATGACGATTGAGCTTAATATTACTATTCTTTTCATTTTAGTTTGCTGGAAAAGGCCTTTCTAAATTTTTCAACCTTTGGTTGTATGACATACTTGCAGTAGCCTTGATTTGGATTTTCTTCGAAGTAATTGTGGTGGTAATCTTCCGCAACATAGAATTTTTCTAAAGGGGATATTTCTGTGACTACCGGATTGGGCCAGGCTTGCTCTTCATTTAATTTATTCTTGTAATGCTCAGCCTTATTCTTTTGATCATCATTATGGTAATAAATAGCAGATCTGTATTGAGTGCCAACGTCATTACCCTGTCGATTGAGGGTTGTAGGGTCATGTGTCTTCCAAAATACCTCAAGAAGTTCTTCGAAAGAGATCTCTGTTGAGTCGTATGAAATTTGTGCTACTTCAGCATGCCCTGTTGTACCTGAACATACTTCCTTATAAGTTGGGTTTTTTGTTAAGCCACCTGTGTAGCCTGGTGTAACTTTATAGACACCCCTCAGTTCTGTAAATACTGCTTCAACACACCAAAAGCATCCTGCTCCGAAAGTCGCTTTGGCATTCACTCTTATATCATCGTCTTGCATATTGATATCCGTTGTCTTTTTGGGTTCCAAATTCTCCGATCTCGATTGGCAAGTAAACAAAGTTAAGCATACTAAGTTCATCAAGATCACTATATTTTGTTTTAACATACTCATCAATTTACACAAATGTCCAAATCAATTATCACAAACAGATCACAAAACAGATTTATTTTAGATATTTATCGAATTAATTTGGCCTAAGCAATGGACTTGGAAAGAGATTTACAACTAAGAAGGCAGTTTGAATTTAAAGTTAAATTCACTGACGCTGAGTGGTCTGAAATTTCAAAATACTGGCGAACGATTCAATTCAAAAAAGGCACAGCAATTACAACTGAAGGCCAGATCGAAAAAAGGTTCTATTTCGCTTACCAAGGAGTTCAAAGTCTTTTTTTTCGGACTGAATCTGGACATGAGAAGATCTTGGGTTTTACTTTCCCATATTCATTTTCTGGGGTTTATGATTCTTTTATTTCTCAGTCACCGGCATTTACAAATCTTACTGCAATAACTGATTCCGAACTTCTATTTATTGGATATGATGACATGATGTTACTTTATGAGAAATTCAAATCTTTTGAAAGGTGGGGAAGACTGTTTATAGAAGAAATTTTAGTAGGACGTGGCAAAAGGGAAATTGAGCTTTCATCTTTATCAGCATTAGAACGATTTGAGGTATTTATGAAGAGATGTCCTCCTGCTTTAAAAACGATCCCACAGAAATACCTGGCGTCATATTTAGAAATGACACCTGAGACGTTCAGTCGGCTGCGCAGGGAAACTATTTCTTGATCTGGATCAATTTAATTAAAGATCTAATTAGGTTTCTTTGAAATATGACGAAAGAAAGTTTGTTAGAACAAATATCCTTGGATCTAAAAGCCGTCACAGGTAAATTGGAAGAATTCAGAAAACTGAATAGCATTGAGTATTTGTTTAGAGTATCTGAAAAGTCTTGGAATGTAGTTGAAGTTATAGATCATATGAGTCGGTTCTATAACTTCTATTTACCACAAATAGAGGAACGAATCGAGCGATTTAAAGGAGTGGAAAATGACAAATTTTATCCTGGAATTTTTGGAAACTACATGGTGAAAAATTTACGCCCCCAAAAGACAAAAATCAAATTTAAAATGAAAACCTTTTCAAAGATGGATTCTTTTGGGGCCAGCGATCAAGAGGGGCTGAGCCTTGCAATTGAAACTCATTTAAAACACCTTGAAAGCCTTAAAAATACTCTTGTGCATTTTCCGAAGCTTGACTTGAATAAACCTAGGATCATCTCAGCAGCAGGACCAATTTTAAAATTTAAGCTGGGAGATGCATATCGAATATTACTTGCACATGACATACGGCATCTTCAGCAATGCGAAAACATTCTAAATACCTTTAGATCACAACAATCTTAAATATCTGAGCTTTATTTAACTCGGGTGATTCAATGGAAAGTAAATAGAGACCTTTGTCAAGTCCTTCTGTACTAATTGAATTTCCAGAGATTTGTCCATCAACAATTTGCCCAGAAATGGTGTACATTCTTATTATGGATTGTTTAAGATTATGTTGAACAACATATCGATCGTTCGTTCGAATCAATTCTATTGAGGTCTTATGTTCTTCTGCCAAAGAAGTTGTAAACCCTTGTGGCTTTAATTCTATAATACTGTGTGTAAAGGGATCTGTGTTGGTCCATGATGGACCATTAGTAGCTAAAAATACCCTGCCATCAGGTGAGACACATATATCCCTTAACCTTCCCCAGAAATTTGTGAAATAATCAACCTGGTTCGTGACGGTCATTCCTGTATTATCAAGAACTAATTTCTTAACTCTTTTGTCCTTTAAAACCGTCAATAAGACACTATTATGAAACTCCGGGATCAAGTTGTGTTCATAAACTACGATATCTGACGCTGCCACTGTAGGAGTAAAAGCAGCAATGGGTTCATATACATTCGAGTCAGAACAAAATTGAGTTTCATTTGGGTTGTCGCAGTACCCATGAACATTTGGCCATCCATAGTTTCTCCCTTTTTCTAAAATATTCAATTCATCATCAGTCTGTGGTCCATGTTCCGCACTATAAACAATTCCGTTGCTGGCGATATAGAGACCCTGAGGGTTGCGATGTCCTGAAGTCCAAATCGGACTGTTGCTGAAAGGATTGTCATTTGGAATACTTCCGTCATCATGGATTCTTAAGATCTTTCCCGTTAGTTTATTTAAATCTTGCGAACCATTTTGATCTTGGGCGTCTCCTGTAGTAATTAATAATGTTGTGTCAGATAGAAACTTCATTCTTAGGCCATCATGTGTTGAAGCCCCTTTTACGCTGTCAATCAGAACCGTTTCATTGCTCAAGTTGTTATTGGAATAGGCAAATCTAGATACTCTAACGAAAATGTCACTTGGAGTATCATAAACGTATCCAAGATAGACATAAGGCTGATTGGCAAAATCTGGATGCAACACTAAGCCCAATAACCCTGCTTCACCGACTTCATATACCACATTGGAAAGGTCCTCAATCACAAACTGCTGGCCAGTAGCGGGATCAATTCTGCTCACTCGACCATATCTTTCGGTACACCATATATAATCATCTGGACCCCATGTAATTTCCCAAGGCACATCCAATCCTGTGATCAGTGTTGAAGAATCTAATATTGTTGAATCCAATGTAATTTGTGCATTGAGGTTCAATGAAGTCCATAAAACACAAATTATTGCTAATATCTTTTGATGTACTGACATGTTAACGAAGTTATTAAATTATGTTTGACTAGACTCCTTACTTTTTGTTGGTGGATTTAAAAATCTGAATATAAGTGCTTTAATCCAAATTGTCTCCGATTTTGTATCCTAAAGAGGATTAAGGTGGACCAATTAGTGGTCCTATGCAATGTGAAAAAATCGCATCCCCATTAGTAGGTTTGTACCGAAAGATAAATTAGCGCATGAATTTATCGTGGTAAGTTAACGGAGTCTTTTCATTTCAGTTTATCCATGCGCTTTTAGTAAAGGTTTTGGAAAGATGTTTGTTGTTGTTGTTCAAAAAGCAAGCTAATTTTAGCTTGCTTTTTTCTTTGTCACTAAAAACTTAAGGAGATTATGCTAAATCAAGCCCCTTGATTTAAGCTCAAGATATTTGTTTACAGTATTCAATGCCAAATCCTGTGGTTTAGATTTAACAGCTTGTATACCATGCTTGCTCAATTCTTTTATAATCTGATCTTTTTCTTGGATAAACTTGCGCGCCATGGTTTGTTGATAAATATCCAAAACGGTCTCTACTGGCTTTTGACTGTATTCTTCAATTTCTGTGTTTTCAAAAAATAGAACCACTAATAAATGTTGTCTACTTAGTTTTCGGAGAATTGGTAGATTTCTTTCAAGAGCATATTTGGATTCAAAATTTGTAAAAAGAAGTATTAAGCTTCTACCATGAATCACATTTCTACTGGCGTGAAATACTTTTTGATAATCAGCTTCGGTGTCATTAAATTTCTCATTGTACAAAGCCTCCATTATTTTGCTCAAATGTCTGAAGCTTCTAGCTGATGGAATAACTGTGTCAATTTTCTCTGCAAAAGAAATCATTCCGGCCTTATCCTGTTTTTTGAGTGCAATATTTGATATCGCCAGTGTGGCATTGATAGCATAGTCAATAAGGCTCAAGCCATTAAAGGGCATTCGCATGTTGCGACTTTTATCAATAAGGCAATAGATTTGCTGAGATTTTTCATCTTCATACTGGTTGACCATGATTTCACCCCTTCTGCTACTGGCTTTCCAATTGATACTCCTTGTATCATCACCAAAAACATAGTTTTTGATTTGTTCGAATTCATAACTATGTCCAATTCGTCTTATCTTCTTCACTCCATAACTAACAGTCATTGCTGAAAATGCAAGTAGCTCCAAGTTTTTCATTTGAATGATGGAGGGATAAGTTTTTACCGATTGTTGTGTCTTTGATTCTAATTTGAGCGCAATCAAACCAAGCAAAGTCTCGATAAACACTTGAGTGTTTCCAAACTGAAAATCACCTCTTTCTTTCGGAGTAATGAAATAACTAAACTCTTCAAAATCATTAGCTTTTAAACTCAATTGTTTGGAAAAGTCTCTTCTCTGCAGTTGGACAGGAAGTTCATCAATGATCCTAGCATTTAATCTGATAGGGGAGTGGTTGAATACTTTCAGGGTGACTTTGTTTTCATCTCCAAGTGATAAAATGGAGCTTGTCTTCCTGGAAGCCCTAATCTTTTTTCTTTGGGTTACTATGAGAATGTAGTCAATACAAACAACCGCTAGTAAGAAAACAATCAATGCTTGAGCAACCGGGAATAAAAAATCTAAAACATAGGATGAGAGAAACAGGGCAATATTCACAATGAAAACTGTGAAAAAGCGCTTGGGGAGATATATGTTTCTTATCCACCACATTATCGCGGTACCTCAATGTTATTGACGATTGATTCTATTACTTCTTCCGGCTCAACACCCTCCATTTCTTTTTCAGCATTGAGTATTATTCTGTGATTCAATACATGTTTAGACACCGCT
>JALEGO010000613.1 GCA_022763165.1 Flavobacteriales bacterium | reverse complement strand
TGCTATAGGGGGAGTAACTCCATCGTTAATGAGATAAACATTGTTTAGAATCACAGGATCTTGGGTATCTAGATCATAAACATATTGTATAACAGGCATGCCTGCCTCTGCGGTGCGATACTTTCCACTGATATATACTCGCTCAAAATCTCTATACCGAGACTCCAATATAGCCGGTCCTGTTTGAGCGTAAGCGTTTT
Organism: Flavobacteriales bacterium; assembly: GCA_022763165.1. Taxonomy (GTDB): domain Bacteria; phylum Bacteroidota; class Bacteroidia; order Flavobacteriales_G; family JALEGO01; genus JALEGO01. The sequence goes on along the minus strand of JALEGO010000613.1, from coordinate 6,028 downwards.
CCACATGAATGGTCATCATTCCATCTTCAGGGGTGAAACCCGCAGTGCTCCCCTCATCCAGTATAATACAGGGGTGATCATCATATGTAATCATGTTCCCAATATCAAAATTGACCTGAAACTCGAGAGTTCCTAGTCCTCCTGAAGCACCTTGATGGAAATTAGCCCCAGCTGACATATGGCCAGTAATGTTTTCTACTTCTACGTTTATATTTAAATAATCAGCTCTGTTGCCCGGGTAAGGCCCGACCATCGTATGAAGAATTGTAGAATCTCTAGGTCCATGTACAAAGGTGCTAATGTTAGAGTCAATGGCAAAACTGCTATATTCTCCTTTGTATATTCCAGCGTTGGTTACGTGCATATTTTCAACATCAATAGACATGTTAATGGTGTCGAAATCAGAGGCTCCAGTGTAATTAGAACCCCAGAACAAATTACTCCCATAGGTGATAGCATTTACATTTTCAATATCTAATGATAGTTGACCTTTACGTATACTTTGTTCCCATACGATAGCTCCTCTTTCTGGTGCTTCATCTGCGCCATTGAGGTCAGTAAGCGTAAAATTTTCTAAACGAATATTTACAAAACTATAAGGTATTTGTCCAACCGCAGAGGATGGGTTTAACCAAGCAATACCTCCCACACGATTTTGCACCTCCCAGTCTTGTACATCAAAATAGGTTTTACTGAAATTTAAGGCTGTAGTCCCTACACCACACTGGTATTTTTTCAATTGAAGATGAAACTCCGAATAATTTGTGGCCGCGGTAGAACCAATAATTCTAATTCCCTGTATCTCAGCAGGTGTTTTGATTATTCCCTGTCCTTTCAGGGAAAAATACGTGGGGCCTTCTGGTGAAAGTATTACTCTTATGCTGTCAGCCAAAGATTCCAAAATAACCCCTTCGCTCAGATAAATTGAAATGCTATCCGCGCACAATAGGTATTGATTAATATCAGCATTTGTTTCGCGATCTGCTCCACTACCAGCACCACCAATTGTATATCGGCCGGGAAAAACATAAATACTTGTTGCATTTCCAAAACCAGCTCTAATACTGTCTGCTGCTGCCCAAGGGTCTCTAAAAGTTCGGTTTAAATTACCCACTTCAGCAGCCGCATTATTTCCAGTTGTTGAAACAAACAACACATCCCCAACCTCTGTAGTTAATAGATCTGAAAAACGTGTCTTATAGACCACCCCTAAGGTATCTACAGTTAAAACTGTATCAAGATTGGGATCTGCATCTAAGCCCTCAACTCTAAGTGGTAAGGAATCAGCGACAATATGTAGGTAGTTTGATGGGTTTGTGGTTCCAATACCAACATTTCCATTCTTTATGACCACAGTACTATCAAATGCTGAATACATTGTATCTCCATCAAGTGTCCAGTCATCATCATTTATTTCAAGGGAGTCTTTATGAAGCTCCAAAATCGTTCCATCAGTAGCTAAACTCAAAAGATAGTTCGATTGGGTTTTTCCTAAATCAAACCGTTCTCTTGCTCCAAAACCATAGGTTGGGAAGGACAAACTTAAATCTGAAAAGCCTTCAATCATTTTCGTTAAGGTTGTTGTTCCTGCCTCAGTAACACCAATTTCGAAGCGCGTTCCCATTTCTGTGGCCGAATGGGCTTCATCCGCATACCAATTCAAATTACCAACAGTGGTATACCCATGAGGCCACCAACCAATTCCTCCAGAAGATTTCGTTTGAATTTGAAGTGCTCCTATGATACTATTGTTCCCAAGCGGTAGGGCACTATTGGTGTTAAAAGCACTCCCTGAAACTGTTGTTCCGCTAGTCCCGGTTGACCTTAAAAATATACTTGAGCCTTTATCGGTTTCACCATCTGAAGTAATGGCTGTTTCTAAGGCCAAATTGCTAGGGTTTGTTGAAGCGGATGAGCCCGCTGTCGCAATTCTAAGATAACTATCTCCAAGATCAGCTGCTCCCGCTCCGTCAATCGAGTTATTGGGCGCCAGGTTCTGTAAATAAAGATAGCTATGACCCAAGTAATAACCATCAAAATTGTTAGGCTCATATGAATCTATTCCATCTTCATAGATAATGGTCACATCACCATTCGTAGAGGTCCTACTCTGAATTGAACCAAAAACATCCAACTCCACATCGGGATTAGTTGTTCCTATTCCAACATTTCCATTCTTTATGACCACAATGCTGTCAATTGCTGAATACATTGTATCACCATCCAAAGTCCAATCTTGATCGTTCAAAGAATCTTTATGGATCTCCAAAATAGTCCCATTTGTAGAAAATTGCGCTAAGAATTCAGTTTGGGGCAGCCCCAAGTCTTGCGCTTCCATATTTCCTGATCCATAAGAATGGAGTCTTGTATTTCCATCGGCTCCTATTGTGAATTCACGGGCATTGGCATTCATAATAGTGAAAAGGTCTTTATTCACAATGTCAACTTCAGGTGTAATCCCGTTTTCTATAGTCCACCCCCCTATTCTTGCTTCTAATGTTATTGCTGCCGCCTGAGATGATACGGAACCAACATAAGTGTCAGAATAAGGGCTAATTTGAGATAATAACTTGAACCCATGATTACCCCCTAATGAAGTTAATTCTATACCTCCAGCGCCACCTCTCGCTATAAGCAGAGCACTTGTGTCAGGATTCATGGTATCATTAATAATTAATGAGTGCATATCCCAAGCCCCTAAGTGTTTTGCGGAATTGATTATTCCTGGAAAAGAGTAGTTTAATCTTTTTCCCAAATACATGGCTTGATTAGTATCCTCCCAATAAAAGTTAGGATTGTTCTCATCAAAGCGGCCTTGTGCATCGGCAAAAATCACTGAACCTGGAGTAAACAAACTATCATTCAATACTTTTTGCACGGCTGAATCAGCAATGCTTTCTAAATCCTGCGTGTAGGCAACACCTCCCTCATGAGCGCTCAGGTCATACCCAGAAAGGGTCAAGGAATCAATATCATTGTTGATCTCAACTAAATCAACTGATGTTGAATCTCCATTTTCGATGAATAACTCTAGGATTGTTCCACTTAGTTTAGCTGAGTCCAAGTTTTGATTGTCTGTTCCGGGGTCATTGAATAAGGACAAATCTATGGAAGCGGAATCCCCGTTTTCAATAAAAACTTCTAAGATGTTACCATTGAGTTTAAGCGAATCGATATCCTGTAATTCATTAGTACTATCAGCATCGGCATCTTGTAATGAACTTAAGTCGACAGTGGTGAAATTGCCATTCTCAATATGAATACTTAACAGACTACCATTTAAAATAGCTGAATCTAAATTCTGCTGATCTGTGTTGATGCTATCCCTTAGCTGTGAGATCAATTGGGTATTATTAAGAACTTCATTAGCCAAATTGAGCCAGACAAAGTTCAAAGCACTGTCCACTAGAAATGAAAGGTCTGCTGACAGAACGGTAGAACCTTCATGAAGCCATAGCGTTGTGTTAACGAGATATAAGCTATCTACATCTGTTTGCAAGTTTAAAATCAAGTTCTGAATTGCTGTATCACTTAATAGTGTTTGCAAGAATATCGCATAACTAGAATCAACAAAACTACTATTGGATAGTAAAGTGTCTCCGTAATTGTAAACAATGCTCGAAACGGAATCAATGAAGGTTTGCGTTATGATAAAAGAATCTAGACTATTGTTCACAATAGCCAAAATTAAAGAGTCAATATTATCACTCTCGGATAAGTCCAAATGGTTAATTAAAGAATCTAGAGGCATATATCTTATGCTACCATCGGAAGGGTCAACTACCAGCAAAGTGGTGTCATTCATGAGGTAGGGTTGAATACTTTCGACTTTGAGGGGGTCAGTGGAGCCCGTTAGTGGCTTAATGTGAAGGGGGTTTGTAGGGTTCAATGTTCCAACACCCACGTTTTGCCCCTTGACAGTCCATGAAATGATCGTTAAAAGTAGGATGATATACTTATGCATTTCTCAGAGAATTAATCATTAGGAGAAAATTATAGAAATGTAAGATCGCTTTGTCTTGTTAATAGTATAATTATCAACAATATAAAATCAAAAATTCAGCTTTAATACTTAGTGTCAGCAATTAAAGCCATATTTTCGGATTCTTGGTTTTCACCCCTTTGAATCGATCGCTCAAAAACTGGACATTATAACCCACCATTAATTCATGGCTGCCCACTCTGGCATTCTCAAGACTTATTGAATAATCGTAGGCATATCCAGCGGATATTTGTGAATTAATCTTCATTACGAAGTTCAGTCCTACCGCATCATTCAAACGATACATTGCGCTTGTCCAAAACTTGTCAAAAATGAACAGGTTCAATGATGTTTCTGTAGAGATAGGACTGTTAATCGCCATCTTAACGTTCATCGTAGGCACAAGACTAACATCAGCTGAGAGCTCTACATTATAACCACCATAAACATATGCATGATTAATTTGACGTCCAACATTGACATTCTCGATGTCATCTAATCTAGTTCTTAGAAGCTTAGGTAAACCAACGCTTACGAAGAAGTCTTTTGCATAATAAGAAACACCAAAACCAACGTTTCCGACAAACTTATTGATGTAATTATTTCTTAATGCATCATCTTGATGCAAAACATCCAATTCCTGCATGTTAATACTCATAAAGTCTCCACCAAACTTGAGTCCAAAAGCCAGTATATGATGAAGGTTATTTACTCTAGTCGCATATGCAGCATCAAGAAAAACACCTGTTGTATTTAAACTACCAATTCTTTCTTGAACTAAGGTCGCTCCTAATCCAAATGAGCTATTGGCCGATGCACGTGTTGCTTCCCCTTCCCCAAATAGCTTTACGGGGTAGCCAAGGCTAATCACTGTTGTTCGTGGGAACCCATCAATTCCAATCCACTGAAATCTTTGTCCTCCTACTGCTGTAGCAACTCTGTCTATTCCAGTATGAGAAGGGTTTACCAATTGAGGATGAAAATTGTATAGAGACAATTGTGCTTGTTGCTGTCCGTAAAACTGGCCTGCAGCAAATACCAAACTTAAAATTGTTAATGTTTTCTTCATAATTAGCAATTAATAATGAACATGAAAATATCCGGATAAAACAAAATCACTATCAGCATTAGGTTGATACTCAAAAAAGTATGCCCCAGGAGGTACCCGCAAGCCATATTCTGATTCTTCTTTTAGAGGTATAAAGCCTTTGTCAGCAACCCCGTCCCAATCGTTTTGATAGTTATCACTTTCGTATACATTGGCACCCCATCTATTGAATATTTTAATATGATCATTATCCCTTTTGTCGGCTCCTTCAATGTAGAACTCATCATTCTTCAAATCTTGATTTGGAGTAATTAATTGGGTGTAAAAAAGATCGCTCGTAGATGATATATTGACAGCCTCACTCAGAAGATCACTCTTGTTCAGTTTTATAACTCTATCAGGGGCATTAAATGAGCTGATATTTGATTCATCAGTCCCTGAGTTCAACACTTTCTCCCATTGCATTGTCCTAGGGTTCCAGTTTGCTGCAGCAGTAAACTCTCCATCCGTTTCGAAATGGTAGATTGAAATAACCGCGGCTGGGTCGTCTTGGCCAAAAATATTGAAGTAGAAATTCTCGTTGATTTCGCTCAATGGCTCATTAAAGGACTCCAATGGAAATGGGCCTTCTAAACCAGAGATCAAAGGTGTAGCATCCTCAAAACTTGGATCTAAACTGGCCAGCCTAACAGCAAAATATTGAGTGTCCTGAATGGACGGTGTAATTGCCAGGGGTCTATAGGTATTGCTTAATTGATAAGACCCTAATGGGAAAATATATTCTTCTTGGGCAGAAGTTGCCCTTCTGAAATAACCTCCTGCCAATTCAGAATGGATAAACCCATTTTGATATAGCAAAGCATTAGGATCAGGGTTTTGAAGTGTCAAAACCTTGTCGTAAGTCTGTACGGAAACATTTTCGATATCAAGTATTTGGACAACATTTGTGTTGGTCAAAACCTCTTTGAGAGCATCGTTCCCTTTCATGACAAGATTGG
>JALEGO010000612.1 GCA_022763165.1 Flavobacteriales bacterium | reverse complement strand
TTGCAGTGAACTTTAGTGTTGCACCTACCACTGCCTGCGTAGGTGATACCTTTAATTTTACGGATGGTTCTTCCTCCAATGTCAATGGATGGAGCTGGTTTTTTGGAGATGGCAACTCATCAACATCACAAAACCCAACGCATATATATTCAAGTGGAGGTATTTTTGATGTTGCATTAATCGTTTCGGCTCCTGGAGGCTGCTCTGATACATTAATTCAGCCGGGACTTGTGACAGTAAATGCGCTTCCCTCAGTTGATTTTACAGTTTCGGATGATTCTGCATGTATGGCTCCTTTCAATGTAAACTTTACTGCTTTAACTGGGGCGAGTGTAACCAGTTGGGATTGGAGTTTTGGTGATGGAAATACGAGTAATCTTCAAAACCCTTCTCACACATACACCAATCCATCAGCCTTGTTTAACGTTGGTCTGATTGTTACTGATAACAATGGTTGTAGTAATACTTTGATTAAAGGGGCATTTGTGAAAATTATTCCCCCTACAGCAAACATTACTTCTGATTTTGTCAATGGATGTATTCCATTGCCAGTTAACTTTACAGATCAGAGCACATCTCCAATAGGAACTATTAATGATTGGCAATGGGATTTTGGAGATGGTAATACAAGTGTTCAACAAAATCCATCACATACATACGGAACGGGAAGTGCTACTGACACGGGTAGTTATGATGTAACGTTGATCATAGTCAATAATGAAGGCTGCACAGACACCACAGTTTTCACTGCTTACATTGAGACTGGAATTCCGCCAATAATTAGCATTACGCCAGGTGATACTTCAATTTGCCACCCGGCTTTTGTTCCATTTAGCTATACGGGAAGTTCATATGCCGATTATTATGAATGGGATTTTGGAGATGGCAGTGGTTCACAATCGAGTTCACCAACGCACACATATACCGACACAGGCTTTTTTGATGTGACAATGATTGCAGGGTTTCATGGCTGTAATGACACTGCAGTATTTCCCAATAAAGTATATGTAAGACCGGCAAAACCAATATGGTCGGCTGACTCCTTGATAGATTGTGATGCTCCTCACACAGTTAATTTTACAGATAATTCTCAAGGAGCTGAACAATGGACTTGGAAATTTGGTGATGGAAATACAAGTGGTCCAATAGGCGTTGGTCCTGCAAATATAACGCACACATATGCCACCCCAGACTTCTACACTGTTTGGCTGATTGTTGAGAATTTTACGACTGGCTGTATAGATTCATTAAGTGGGCAAATAAGAATTTCCGATTTGACTCCCGATTTCAGTATTGGATCCTCCACTGGTTGCGTACCTTTCACACTAGGTTTTCAAGATAGTAGTTACTCACCAACAGGTAACTTAGATTCTTTGCAGTTTTCATATTTATGGGATTTTGGAGATGGGGGACCCAATTCCACAAGCGCCAATCCAACCTATGTTTACAATAATCCTGGAATATTTGATGTCACACTAACCGTAACTGATCAGCTCGGATGTACTCAATCTATCACTAAGCCTGGTTCGATTGATGTAAAAGATTCACCTATTCCCGGTTTTTCAGTTGATGATTCAATAGGTTGTAGCCCTCTGACTGTCACTTTTAGTGATACTTCTCAACCTAATGCAACAACATTGGACCCAATTGTGGAATGGGTTTTTGTCTACAATGATGGTACACCTAATGACACTTTCGCTACACAGCCAGTAGTTACACATACATTTGATACAGCAAATCTTTATGATATTACATTGGTGATTACAGATCAAGCGGGCTGCGTTGCTTCTTTGACCAAACCAAATTATATCAACGCAACTGCTCCCATACCGGAATTTGTTTTTGATACCGCCATCTGTGCCTTTGATTCTGTTCTTTTTACTAACAACTCCTCCGGAGTGGGCTTAACATACGTTTGGGAATTTGGTGATGGAACTGTCGATTCCAATAACACAGATCCCACTCATACTTATAATCTCTTTGCTGATACAAATCAACTGATTACAATTGAGCTGAAAGCTTTTGATGCTAACGGTTGCTCGGATTCTATTTCCAAACAATTGCTCATCTCGAAGCCTGTTGCAGATTTTACAGCTGATACTACGGTCTCCAACTGTCCTCCATTTCCTGTTAATTTTGCTGATTTATCCGTTGATAGTATTGTTGGATGGAATTGGGACTTTGGTGATAATAATACATCACAGGGATCTAATACTCCCCTGAACACCTACTCAGATACTGGGACTTTTGATGTGGAGCTTATCGTGACTGATGTTCATGGTTGCCTAGATACTGCAATAAAAAATTCCTTCATTCAGATCAATGGATTATCAGCTAGCTATACTTTTACCATTGATTCAAACACCTGTGATCAACAATTAACCTTCTCAGTAACTGGTTCTAATATAGATGACTATGTGTGGGATTTTGGTGATACAACGACAGGTAATGGCGCAGTCGTATCTCACCGATTCCCGAATGGTGGTACTTTTATCCCGATATTGACTGTGAGTAATAGTTTGGGCTGTTCTGCTGTCATTATTCAAGATACAATTACAATAACCCCACATGACTTGGTGGCCTCTTTCTCTGGGGATACCATTGTGGAATTGGGGAGCAATTTAGAAATATCAAACACAAGTACTGGCTCAAATACTCAAATTCTATGGGCTTGGAATCTTGGAGATGGTACGTCATTATCTGGAACTGATCAATCTGTAGAGCATGAATATGGTGATATTGGTTCTTATATCGTTGCTTTAACCGTTACCGACAATGAAGGATGTATAGACTCGACATCCGAGACAGTTTCGGTTATTGAGGTTCTGGATGAAGTGTCAAATGTATTTACTCCAAATGGTGATGGTTTAAATGATGTTTTCATCATTCCCAATGGTGGAATGGAAAGTCATGAGATGCACATATATAATCGTTGGGGGCAACTAGTTTATAAAAACAAAAACAAAGTATTGGAGTGGTACGGTCGTTCCTTTGATGGTCAATTGGCTCCTGATGGCACTTATTTTTATGTGCTTCTATCCAATAGTACCACAGGAGAAACAATTGAGACCACTGGTTTCATAACGCTTCTAAAAGGTCAATAGTTGGCCGATTCCATAGACATAGCCGAGTATAAAAAAGGACTTCAAAACGGTGTGCTTAAGTACATCAGTAAATCCATTTCACTTGTTGAAAGTAAGTTGCCAGAGCACAAAGCATATGCTCACGAATTGTTAAAACATTGCATAGAGCTAAACAGGCAATCTAAGAAAATTGGTATAACAGGTCCTCCAGGGGTTGGAAAAAGTACTTTTATTGAGGTTTTGGGAGAAAGCTTCTTGCAAGATGATAAGAAGATTGCCGTTCTAGCAATAGATCCGAGCAGTGTGCAAGGAGGTTCAATACTTGGCGATAAGACAAGAATGACAAAACTGTCGTCACATCCATCTGCTTTTGTAAGACCAAGTCCTTCGGAAGGAATTTTTGGGGGAGTAGCTCCAAAAACATACCAGGTTGTGCGGTTGTTAGAAGCTGCTGGTTTTGACTATATTATTATTGAAACTGTAGGTGTGGGTCAATCAGAGTACATTCTTAGTCAATTGGTTGATGTTTTCGTTTTACTCACGCTTGCCAATTCTGGTGTTTATCTTCAGGGTATAAAACGCGGTTTTATGGAGATGACCTTTTTTATATTTTTAAACAAATCTTATACTTCCGATGAACGGAGCATAAAAAAGAAGATACGCGACTTGAGAAACACAAGAAAT
>JALEGO010000062.1 GCA_022763165.1 Flavobacteriales bacterium | reverse complement strand
GAGATTCTTTTTTGACAGATAAAATGCAAAAATTTGTGGATCAAAAATTTTAATAATGAAGGTTGTTTTTATGGGTACACCAGAGTTCGCTGTTGCAACTTTGGCGGCAATACAGTCATCTAATCATAATGTAGTTGGTGTAATTACAGCTCCAGACAAACCATCTGGAAGAGGTCAAAAAATGAAGTTCTCCGCAGTAAAGGATTTTGCTCTGGAGCATGAGCTAAAGGTACTGCAACCCAAAAACCTCAAAGACTCTGATTTTGTTCAAAGTTTGAATGAACTTGAAGCTGATATTTTTGTTGTAGTGGCTTTTAGGATGCTACCAAAAGCTGTATGGGCTTTGCCGAAAAAAGGAACGATTAATCTTCATGCATCATTATTACCTAGTTACAGAGGTGCTGCTCCAATCAATTGGGCAATTATCAACGGTGAGACTCTGTCAGGTGTTACCACTTTTTTCATCAACGAAAAAATAGATACAGGAGACATCCTATTGCAGAAAGAATGTGCGATAAACCATGATATGAATGCCGGACGTCTGCATGACGAACTTATGAGTATTGGAGCTGATTTGGTAATTGAGACCCTTGACCAAATTGAACAAGATAATATTAGTCCCATATCACAAGACCTAAGCTCCGATGAGTACCCTAAAGCCCCTAAAATATTTAGAGAAACATGTCAAATCAATTGGTCGACTTCAGCTATGGAAATTTATAATTTCATACGCGGACTTTCACCATACCCAAGAGCATGGACAGAAATCATCATTGATGGATCTCCCAAGGTTCTAAAAATATCTGAGGCCTCCATTGTTGAAAGTGATCAGACAAGTACATTAATCGTATCTGACAAAGCAATAATGATCAAAGCTAAAGACAATTACATAAGCTTATTAGAGGTGCAACTAGAAGGTAAGAAAAAGATGAGCGTCTCAGATTTCTTAAATGGTATGAAGGGCAAGAAGATAGAATTGAAAAAAGCGTGATTCTCTAATAAAGAATTCTTCAATTCTTATCAACAACGCTCCGAGCCAAAAGACAATTCTATTACATTTGAGCAAACAAAAATCTATGGCCCAGATTTCAGAACTTAAAAATCTATGTAGCCTAGTAAGGCGCGATTTTGTACTTATGGTTCATTCTGTAATTTCTGGACATCCGTGGGGCTCTCTGGGTTGCACATAGTTTTTTGTGGACTTATATCAAGAGATCATGGAATATGATGCCACCCATTTTTCAATGCAAGGCGATCATGAGGATCTATTTTTCCTTTCCAATGGTCACATTTCTCCAGTTTGGTACAGTGTCTTAGCCAGAAGCGGTTTTTTTCCTGTCGAAGAGTTGGCCACATTCAGAAAACTAAATTCAAGACTTCAAGGCCACCCTGCTACTGAAGAGAAATTGCCAGGAATCAGAGTAGCATCAGGATCCCTAGGCCAAGGTCTTTCAGTTGCGTGCGGAGCTGCACTTGCCAAAAAACTGAACAAAGACTCCAAACTAGTTTTTAGTCTTCATGGCGATGGAGAATTGCAAGAAGGGCAAATATGGGAAGCTGCAATGTTCGCATCAGCACACAAAATTGACAACCTAATTGCTACTGTTGATTACAACGGAAGACAAATTGATGGGGATGTTAAAGATGTTTTAGATCTTGGTGATCTAGATAAAAAATGGCACGCATTTGGATGGAAAGTACTACATATGGATGGAAATAACCTAGAAAACGTTATTAATACGCTTCAGGAAGCCAAGGGATATACTGGAAATCATCAACCCATCGTTATAATAATGAAAACGGAGATGGGTCAAGGTGTAGATTTTATGATGGGAACTCATAAATGGCATGGGGTAGCACCCAATGATGACCAATTGGCAAAAGCCTTATCTCAACTTGATGAGACATTAGGTGATTATTAAACTTATGAATTTTAGATCTCTTTTATTCTGTTGCCTTTTCTTTTTAACCACACAATCTTGGTTTGCCCAAACACGGCTTAATGCCAACAAACCACTAACGCGAATTCTGTTCATTTACGATGCATCCAATAGTATGAATGGTAAATGGCAAAGCAGCTCAAAAAACGAGATTGCAAAAAACCTTCTAATCAAAACATTGGACAGCTTAAACGGCATTCCAAATGTGCAACTTGCTTTGAGAGTCTATGGGCATCAAAAGCATTTCCCTCCACAAGACTGTGATGACTCAAAACTGGAGGTTCCCTTCTCTAATGGTAATATTCCTCAAATTAAATCCAAGCTAAATGGACTTAAACCAAAGGGTACAACCCCTATTGCGATGTCCCTAGAAGAAGCAGGAAATGATTTTCCCGAATGTGGTGATTGCCGCAACATTATTATTTTAATTACAGATGGCATCGAAGAATGTGATGGTGACCCTTGTGCCATTTCCTACCTGCTTCAACAGAGAGGTATCATTCTCAAACCTTTTGTAATTGGCATAGGTCTAGATCCCATGTTTAAAAAATCTTTTGAGTGTATAGGAAACTATTTTGATGCAACAAGCGAAGCCTCTTTTGAAAAAATAATGGGAGTAGTGGTTTCTCAAGTTCTGAATAACACCACAACTCAAATTAATTTGTTGGATTTTAACGGACAACCCAACGAAACCAATGTGAACATGACACTATACAATCATTTCACTGGAAAACCGGTCCATAACTTTGTTCATACAATGAACCATAGAGGCGTTCCTGATACGCTTAAACTAGATGCGAGTATGACATATGATGTCCAAGTGCATACAATCCCTTCGGTCAGAAAAGACAGCATAACTATTACTCCAGGTATCCACAATGTGGTTGGAATAGATTGTCCTCAAGGAGATCTAAGACTTAAACTTGATGCAAACGGAAGCAATAAGAATCTTACAGCGATTGTGAGGAAAGATGGTGAGATGAAAACATTAAATGTCCAAAACTTTGGATCAACTGAAAGATATTTAGTTGGCAAATATGATTTGGAAGTATTGTCCCTGCCACGAGTCTATATCAATGACATTCTCGTTACGCAAAGCCATACTACCAAAATTGAAATTCCTGAACCCGGGGTCGCACATATCGTTTTTGAAACTGGCGGTTACGGGTCTTTATATACTGAGAAAAAGGGCAAACTTGAGCTGATATACAGATTCGACCAAAGACAGACTCAAAAAACGCTGGTTTTGCAACCAGGTAAATACCGTGTTGTGTTCAGAGCTAAAAATGCTAAAGAATCTATTTTTTCAGCGGAAAAATCCTTTAAAATCAAGTCTGGAGAATCCACGACTGTAAAACTATTCTAGTTGAGATGAACTTTGAAAGTGATATTAAAAAAGACACAAGATCCGGTTTCGGGGAAGGACTCTTGGAATTAGGTGAAGAGAATCCCAATGTAGTAGCCTTGTGCGCAGACCTGACTGGTTCCTTAAAAATGAACGGCTTTAAAGACAAGTTTCCGGATCGATTTATCCAATGCGGCATTTCCGAAGCAAATATGATGGGAGTGGCAGCTGGTTTGGCTATTGGTGAAAAAATTCCGTTTACTGGTACCTTTGCAAACTTCTCTACTGGTAGAGTCTATGATCAAATTAGACAATCCATTGCATATTCTGATAAAAACGTAAAAATATGCGCATCTCATGCTGGATTAACACTTGGGGAAGACGGTGCAACTCACCAAATACTTGAGGATCTTGGCATGATGAAGATGCTACCCAACATGACCGTAATATCTCCCTGTGACTTTCTTCAAACCAAACAAGCGACCAAAGCAATTGCCCAACACCATGGTCCTGTTTACTTAAGATTTGGGAGACCAAAAATGCCAGTATTTATTGAAGAGTCTGATGAATTCATCATTGGAAAGGCACAAAGAATCTTCGAAGGAACTGACGTATCAATTTTCGCGACTGGACACCTTGTTTGGAAAGCCATAGAGGCCTCCAGGGTGCTTCAAAATAGAGGTGTTTCTGTTGATTTGTTTAATATTCATACGATTAAACCTTTAGACACAGCAGCAGTCATAGAATCTGCCAAAAAAACGGGACTGGTAATCACCGCGGAAGAACATCAAATTGCTGGAGGACTAGGCGAAAGCATTGCTTCTACCCTAACCCAAAATCATCCAACCAAAATGAAATTGGTAGGTGTACAAGATCAATTTGGTGAAAGTGGTACACCCGATCAACTCATGAAAAAATATGGAATTGATACGCAAGACATCGTTTCCGCTTATGAAAATTTAACCTCTCATTAAACCTTTTGATGAATTAGAAGTCTAAAGAATGCGGCACATCTGTATTCATGACAAGATCTAATGAAAATCAAGATATTCTAAAAAAGAAATTTGAAAATTACGTTTCAAATTACAGTGAACGCATTTATTGGCATATTCGAAAAATCGTCATCACTCATGACAATGCCAATGATGTAGTACAAAACACCTTTTTAAAAGTCTGGAAAGCGCTACCTGGTTTTCGCTCTGAGGCCAATCCCTTTACCTGGATTTATAGAATTGCAACAAATGAGTCACTGGATTTTATCAGGAAGAATAAGAAATATCAATTCACAGAATTAGGTGGTATTAAAAACGCTGCAGATCTTATGAGTGAAAGTCAACTTCATGTCAGCGCGGAAAGTATCGAATATAAATTGAACATTTCCATCAATCAACTTCCTCAACAACAAAAACTAATCTTCAATATGAGATATTTTGATGATCTCAAATTCAAAGAAATTTCTGAGATTTTAAGTATAAGTGAAGGCGCAGCTAAAGCTTCATTTCATCATGCGAAGGAAAAACTAAAAAAATTTTTGGTTGAGATTAAACCTTCTTCAGACTTTAAAGTCTAAGAATAAAACGAGTCAATAAATTGAACGAAACATTCGAAAATAAAAGCATTTATAAAGAGCCAGAAGGGTATTTAAAAAACTTAGGACAATCATTAAATTCTATTACAGAGTCTGATGATTCTAAGGAAATTAAAATTTTTGGCTCTAATACATGGATGAAAATGGCTGCAAGCTTGTTTTTTTTGGTGGCATCAGCAATTTTTATTTCACAGTTTTTAAGTAAAAACTACAATATTGATTCACTCACTGTAGCTGAATTAGAAATGCTTGAAGATTCTGATTTTGAATTATCTGAAGATGAAATCATTGAATATGTCTTACTTGAAGATATGTATTTTGATATTTCTGAAGATTTGACAGATTATGAAGAAAATTTGATTGAGGAGTTTGATGAAGATGAACTTTTAGAAGAACTATAATTTAAATTTTTAATGATGAAAAACACAATTTTAATAATCGCGCTTGCCTTTAGTTTTAACCTTTTTGCCCAACCTAGAGGTCATGAAAGGCCGAAAGATTTTGAAAAGAAGAGAGAACAGATAAAAGCTGAGAAAGTAGCATTTCTCACAGAGAAATTAGATCTGAGTAGCTCAGAAGCGGAGCAATTCTGGCCCGTCTATAATAAGTATGAAGAGAAAAGAGGTAAACTAAGAAAGTCTCAAAAAGCGCTTCACAAGACGATGAAAGATGGATTGGACAACCTTTCAGATCAAGAAATCGAATCAAAATTAATGGAAGGGCTTTCTCTAAAAGAAAAGATGGTTCAATTAGAAAAAGAAAGATATGAAAGTTTAAAAGAAGTACTTCCTATCAAGAAAGTTGCTACTCTTTATGGCTCTGAGAAAATGTTTAAAAAGGAATTGATTCGGAAAATTAAAAGACCTACTGAAGCTCCTGCTCCTCCGGCACCTCCAGCTCCGGACGATTATTAAAAAACCTGAAATTAGGATAGAGAATTAAACTAAAATCTCTACTTGGTAAATAGAAATTTCTGAGTAGAGATTTTTCCTTTTGTATCAGCAAAAGAAACAAAGTAAATCCCTGAAGACTCAGTGTTAGTATATTCGAAGGAACGGTTTATTTGCTTTTGCAAAATTACTCTTCCTGTAATATCAAAAACACTTAGATCCACAGCATTATCTGATAGATTTGATAGGATAAAACCGTTGCTCATTGCTATAACACTTACCTTGTCTGTTTTATCATTCAAGTGGTCAACCACCAGTCGCGACTGAGTTTGACTAGAATTCCCATCGAGATCTACCTGTTTGATCCTGTAATAGGTTGCCTTCTGGATTGGGCTCTCATCAACAAACTCGTAGGAGCGCCATACAGAACTGTTAATGGCACCTTCCACCATACCGATTATCTCAAACTCTGAATTATTTGTAGACCGTTCAATCTGAAAATGGTCATTGTCAATTTCTGATGTAGTATACCATTTCAAAACCACATTTTCGCCTTTTGTAAATGCCTCAAAAGCCGCAAACTCAACAGACAAACCGGTATTTCCCAGATCCACAGTACCATTTACGGGATCAACTGTGCCATTTAATGTACCATTATTTGTAAAACTTCCGGTATTAAAAAAGATAGTACCTATACCATTTATTGCTGAATTATTTCCATTGAAGAACGATCCACTCGTGGTATTTAAAGTTCCGTTGATGGTAATG
>JALEGO010000611.1 GCA_022763165.1 Flavobacteriales bacterium | reverse complement strand
TTGGATTGGCCGAAAAAGATTTGATCCGATTCAATCCTCTTGCCGAACTTAGCCTACAAGATGGAGATAAATTGGTTATTCCATCATTGGATGAATTAGCCGCAGCACCGGGAGAAGTGCTAGAACCTAAAAATGAAAAAGCACTTCTGAAGGAATTAGAAAAAAGAGGACTGTCTTTAGAGGCACTGGAACGATATAATCCCAATATAAACTTTAAGGAATTCAAAGGCGCTGAAAAAGTATATTTCCCTTCTGCGGATGAACAAACCAGACTATCTAATAGAACGCACATTGTCAAGTCCTATGAGAATTTAACGTCTATTGCTGAGACCTATGGCGTGAGCAAGAAAAGTCTGATGGAATTTAATCCTATAATTACTGGAGAAAAAATCCCTGAGTTCACACGTTTGTTGATTCCTAGTGCTGATCAGATCGAACAAGGTTCAAATCATTGGGTAACGGTCAAAGAAGAAACAAATGTAGAAGAGTTCGCTGCAAACTATCAATTGCGTCCGAAGGACCTCACTCAGGTAAATCCGGGCATTGTGAAAATGAATTCTTTGAAACCAGGAGTTAAGGTTTTGGTGCCAAGTAAAGATTTATTAAAAGCCGAGGGCAAATATTTTTACTATGTTCAAGGCGATGAATCCTTCCTGAGTTTATCAAAATCTTTTGGAGTAGAGAGAGAGGACCTTTTAACATTCAATTTAGATGCTGACACGAACCTGGTTAAAGGAGAAGAATTGTTTATCCCCAACCCAAAACAACTGTCTGCTACTAAACACTTAGCTATAGTCGATAAATATGTGGTGAAAGCTGGTGATAATTTAGAAACAATAGCGGAGAAGCATGAATTGAATGTTGAAGATGTACTCTTGTATAACCCAGAAGCCGAAGAGAATTTAAATGAAGGAGATGTGTTGATCTTACCGAAAACTTCATTTTCTGGCTTATCCGGAATACCTCCTCGACTTGCTTTTGCCGACTACAACAAAAATGGGTTTATTGAGGTAAGTGAAGTGTATAAGGTTATTGATCAATATTTTGACTTTGAAATAAATGTAGATGCTCGACTGATTACTCAATTGATTGAATACTTCTTTGAGCAACCTTCCAAGGATGGAAATTAGATCTTGTTTGATGTTGGGACATAGCCGAGTCATATAAGTGATTCGGCTTGTCCATTTTATCAAAAGATTCAGCTTAATTAGTTAACTTCGATCGGATTAATTTAATGTTCAACATTAATGAGAAAAGAAGAGATTATCCAGCTTTTAAAAAATCAAGACTATAACAAAATTAAACTCGCGATCACTGACCTTGACGGAGTATTGCGGGGTAAATACATTCATAAATCAAAACTACTCTCTATTCTAGATTCTGGATTTGGATTTTGTGATGTAGTTTTTGGATGGGATTCTGCAGATATTCTCTATGACAAAGTGGAAGTTACAGGCTGGCACACTGGGTTCCCTGATTCTCAAGCTCAAATTGATCCTGGTACTCTAAGAAGGATTCCCTGGGAAAATGATACTTTCTTTTTTCTTGCCGATTTTAGCGGTGCGGAATCTTCTATGCAGAAGATTTGCCCAAGAACACTTTTGAAGCATACTGCTAAAAAATGTATTGATTCCGGGTATACACCTGTATTCTCTCAAGAATTCGAATGGTTCAATTTTAAAAAAGATACTGCATTTGGAGAGGAGTTTAAATCTGAACCACTTACCCCAGGAATGTTTGGTTATTCAATATTAAGGTCCTCAGAAAAAAGTGCCTTTTTTAATGACCTGTTTGACCTTTTGGAGCGTTTTGATATTCCTTTAGAAGGACTGCATACCGAAACTGGCCCTGGCGTGTATGAAGCGGCAATACAGTACAGTGAAATACTATTGGCGGCTGATCGAGCAGCTCTCTTCAAGACTGCCGTTAAAGAAATCGGATATAAACATGATGTATTGGCTAGTTTTATGGCTAAGCAATCCAATGAACTTCCTGGTTGTAGTGGTCATGTGCATCAAAGTTTATGGGATTTAGATAAGAAGAATAATTTGTTTTTCGACCCTGACAAAAACACACAAATGAGCGACCTTATGGAATCGTATGTGGCGGGACAATTGTATTGTTTGCCTCACATCCTTCCAATGTTTGCACCCACTATAAATAGCTATAAAAGGTTAGTCGAAGGAGCATGGGCACCAACGACCTGTACCTGGGCACGCGATAATAGAACCACCGCATTGCGTGTTCTAAATGCGAGTGCCAAATCAGCTCGCTTAGAAACACGTGTGGTTGGATCAGATGTAAATCCATATTTGGCAATGAGCGCTTGCCTTGCCTCTGGGTTGTATGGCATTGAAAAAAATCTTTCCCTTGAAGTACCAGAGACAGTTGGCAATGGATATGAGGATCAGGGAGGCGGTCGCATGCCAGGAAACCTTAGAGACGCAGCTCAGACAATGAGCACCTCCGAATTGGCAAATGAACTCTTTGGTGAGACTTTTGTATCTCATTTTACAAAAACGAGATTATGGGAATGGCAACAGTTTTCAAATGAGGTTACAGATTGGGAAAAAAAGAGATATTTTGAAATTATTTAGCATTAAACATATACCTGCTTTAGTTGGGTTAATACTAACGGCCAGTGCAGCCTTTTCGCAGCCCTTAAACAGTATTTATCTTAAAAAAACAAAGCAGTTTTGCTCACAGCAAACGGACTTTCCCATAATAGAATTACAGACCCAGCCTAAGGATGAAGTTTGTTTTAATCCGAGATATGGCAACTACTTTACGTTTGGAGCAAAAACCAATAGCATCAGTATCGAATTGAAGTCTGATGTGAAGGGAGCCGGATTAGCTTTATTCATCTGGGGTAAGGAAGATGGTTTGAAAATGATAAAATGCGCTGCTTCCAAATTTCTTTGTTCCAATAATTTGGCGCTAAAAACAAATTATATCATTGGGGTTTTTATTAAAACCAGTTCTGGAAAGTTTGGCCTTTGTGTTGATAGTGAGGAACTCTCAGACGAAGACTGTCCACCTGAGAATCAAGTCAAACCCGAGTTTAAGTTTTTAATGAAAGGAACTGTTTATGATCAAAATGGTAAGCTTCTTGAAAACCATAAAGTCAATATTAGTGCGAACGAACCTGAAAGTTTTATCACCGATGTGGCAGGAGGGTTTGAGTATAAATTACTTGAAAGCAGTTTAGCGAAGCCATTGGAAATGAAAAGTGCAACTGATGTTAAATTAGACATACAAGCCTTCGTTTATGACAGTGAGAATCAAATTATCAAAAGCTTAAAACAAGATGAATTTGGAAAATTCGTCTTGCAGGATTTAAACCCAAACAAGGAACCAATTATTTCAATTTCAACTCGAGAAATAGTACCAGAAAAAGATAAAATTGCCTTGGCCGGTAGATTAGTCGAAAAGAATGATTTGTCGAGAGGTATTGAGGGTGAAGTAGTATCCCTGATAAATAATGAAAGAAAGGTCCTCGGAAGCACAAGAACCAACGAAAGAGGAGACTTCAATTTCTCTAACTTGATACCCTCAAGAAATTATAATGTCTCTTTTGACAATCAAGAAGCTTATGCAGAAGTCATAATTGTAGATGATCAATTGAAAACGTTGATGAGAGCGAACTCGAATCTAAAAGATGAAAATGGAGGGTTTGTCTTCAAAGAATTGCCATATATGAAAACAAGGCTCAATCTATTTGAGGTAGAGGACAATAAGATGGATTTCAGTGCTCTTACAAATGGTGGCACTATCGTTTTATCAAATATTCAATTTGAATCAGGCAAATTCGATTTATTGCCTTCTTCTTACAATCAACTGGATAAACTTGCTGAATATCTCCAGAATGAATCGAATAAAAACATAAAGGTTAGTGGTTACACCGATAATAAGGGTAACAAAGAGCAAAACAAGCTACTCAGTGAAAAAAGAGTTTCATCAATAATCAACTATCTGACAGAAAAAGGAGTTTCAAAAGAACGAATGACAGGTGTCGGCCGCGGACAAGAAAATCCAATTGGAGATAACAAAACCGAAGAAGGCAGGCGAAAAAACAGAAGGGTAGAAATTGAGTTAAACTAGCATATGGATTTTAATGAGATCAGACAATATAACTTCCCAACAATAGTGAGGTTTGGTGCGGGAGTCATTAATGAATTAGGAGATTATCTTAGAAATAATGATCTGACAAGACCATTAATCGTTACGGATCCCAATGTGGCAGAATTGGATTTTTTCAAGAGAATTGTGTCTGATTTAGAAAAGTCGGGGCTCTTTGTTCCAATCTACTCTGAAATGCACAAGAATCCTGTGAAGTCAGACGTTGAAAATGGAGCAACTTATTTCAGAAATGAAAATTGTGATGCAATCATAGGTATTGGCGGAGGGGTTGCGATGGATGTTGCAAGGGCCATTGCCTTGGCTGTGAATAACCGTAAAGATTTGTTTGTTTATGATGATCTCATTGGGGGGGATAAATACATCACTGAACCGATACCTCATTTTATTACTGTTCCCACAACATCTGGAACAGGAAGCGAAGTAGGAAGAAGTGCGATAATTTCAGAAAATGAATCCAAACGCAAACGCATTCTTTTTCATCCAACGCTTCTTGCGAAAATTGTATTTGCTGATCCTTTATTAACTATGGACCTGCCTTCGTTTATCACTGCGGCAACGGGAATGGATGCTTTGACTCATAATATGGAAGCTTATATGGCAAAAGGATATCATCCTATGTGCGATGGAATAGCTTTGGAAGGGATTAAAATGATTTCTGATTCTATAGAAACTGCTACCCTTAAACCCGATTTAGCATCACGCTCAAAAATGCTTCTCGCCTCACTAATGGGCGCGGTCGCTTTTCAAAAGGGCTTAGGTGTGGTTCACAGCCTAGCACATCCCTTATCCAGTGTACTCGATACTCACCATGGACTGGCAAACGCAGTAAACCTTCCTTACGGAATGGAATTTAACTATGAGGGCTTCGAAGATCGCTTTGATCAAATGGGGCTTGCTATGGGGCTCGATCCAAATAGTGGTGCAAAAGTCATTGACAAGTTGTTCGAATTAAACGATCGTTTAGAATTACCAAAGCAACTTGGAGGTTTAGGAGTAGAGGAAGGTCATTTAGAAGAGCTTTCTGAACTTGCAGAAGCTGATTTCTGCCACCCAAACAACCCTAAGCCTGTGTCTAAGCTGGATTTTCTGAATATTTACAAAAGAGCACTTTAGAGCGAAATAACAATTTTTTAACAAAATTCTTCCGGTTCAAAGTATTGTCGACTTTACAAAGGTCCTTAAATGTATTATCTTGAGGGAACAAACCTTACCGATGGGAGCTAGTATATCTATCTATTCGAAAGCAGTTCAGGAAAACTGTGAAAAACACAGTGAAGATCCATACGCCTTTTTAGAGTCTCAAGAAAATCTGATCCCATTCTCAGAGGATCAAATTAAACTTATTGAGGAACATCTCAACAAAAGGGGGTATCGTTATCTTAGAACCGAGCAGCCAATTGGTGAAGTGCCAATAAGAAGGGCTTACGAGTTCGAAGACAATTCTCTTGGTATAGAGGTTTTTTTAACCCAAAATGGATTGCATTTTTCTAGCCCCAATGGAGAAGGTGTATTTGAAATTACAATGACGGGTTCTGAGTTTGGATCGTCCTTGGATTATGATCCATTGGCCAAGCAGTTTTCAGTTTTTGATCCACTTCAAGGTGGGTGGGTCGATTAGTTAATCAACGTTTGTTATTACTAAAGGCTTTCTTGGAAAAGTATTTGGGCACCTCCCGATGCCTAAAGGATCGGGACCAGGCTCTTCATTATATTCCTAGTTGAAATCGAATTTTCAACTAGGAGATGTCATTTCGATCCTTGGTGCAGGCATTAATCAAATCAAAAATCTTACAATTTGAAAATATATTGGATCAAGCAGTTTATGAAAGGTCAACTGGGTATGATGCCCAGACCAAGAGGAAATGATTGGCTTCCAAACGAAATATATCAATTGAAGGACTCAGGAGTTCAATGTCTTGTTTCTCTTCTGGAAGACCATGAAATCTTTGAATTAGGCCTAAAAGAAGAGGCCACCTTATGCAAAGCAACTGCAATTGAATATATAAATTATCCAATCAGGGATAGATCAATACCTAAAGATTTTGATTCGTTTTTAGAACTAATCAAAGTAATATTGGATCGACTTAAAACAGGCAAAAAAGTAGTCATTCACTGTAGGATAGGCATCGGCAGAACCTCCTTGCTTGCCGCCAGTATTATGGCTCTTGGAGAATATGACGATAATATTGACAATGTTTTTAGTGTTTTAAGTGAAACTAGAACACTTGAGGTGCCGGATACTGAAGAACAAAAGATTTGGGTTAAATCATTCTTTAATAGAACTAGCATGTAAAGCGATGGCTAAGGATAATATAGAGTCTGAACTGGATTGATTGAGGATAAAAGTTTCGCCAGGTTTTAGTTTTGCATAAGTCTTTTCGTCACTAAGAGCTTTTGAGGCAAGAATGCCTAAGCCTGTAGCTGCCAGACCAATATTCATGATAATTGGACCAGAATCGACATCGGCCTTACGCTCTTGTCCTGCTGGCCATTCTCTAAATCCACCACAAAAGCCCAAGTCAATGAAGTAATGCTGTTTATAGGTTTCCCACAAAGTCTTGGCTTCTTGAGGAGCATAAATGCTCATATAAAAGGCTGAAAATGACATAGCGCAACCTCTTGGAATGACAGAATAAGAAGTCCCTTTGGTGATTTCAGAATACGGAAGCTTTTCTATTGTTTGATGCTGCTGCATTTCAAGTATCCATTTTTTGATGGGCTCATCACTCAAATCTGTTTCATAGTTCTGGTCAAAAAGGTATAAAGAGTATAAACTAGCACTTTGATCAGCGGGGAACCTAAATTTTGAACCTGAGTATGAGGCAATGTGAAGGCTTGGGTTCAATAGGCTCTTTTTATTGATATAATGACTGATCTTTTCGTTGAGATTTTGATATTCATTACTTCCTGTGCTACTCTTGTAAACACCGAGAATGATATTGAGATGAGATAAATATAGCCCGTTTTCCTGAAAATTTCCAGCTTCCATAGAAGACTTTGATTGGTACCTAACGCCTTGCATGAAGCAACATTTCAATAACTTTTTCATCCATGTAATGTAAGCTGTATTATCTATTGCTCCATTTCTTTTTTCATTACACAAATAATGTGCAATGTGATTCAATGTAATTATGCGGAAGCCTTTAGGGATCTTTTGATTTTCAAAGGTTTGAGCCGGTTCATTCAGGAATTTTTCAACCTGAGGAGATATGCTTGCAATACACCATTGATGAGCAAAAAGGTAAATGAGCAAGAAGAAGATCTTCATGATATTTAAACTACTTTTCATAGGCAAAATTGCATTTGACAACTCACTATTATCTAAAACTAAAAGATAGAGTATCCTTTAAAAACCTGAAGTCTGGGTTTTTCCAAATAATTCGGCTCCCAATAGTATCTAATGGAAGAGTATCTGCATTATTGAGGATATCAAAATGTCGATGATCACCTATAAAGGCGGTGTTTTCGTTTTGTTTGAAGGCCTGATTCACAGCTTTGATATGGGGTGTCCATCTATCTTTTGGGAAAATAAACCGACTCTTAATCTTTTCATTTGAATAATAGACTAGATTCCATCTTAGATCTGGGTCCCCAGCGAATACATACTGTACATCGTGTTCTTCAGCCCATTTAATAGTATTCATCAGATCCCTTTTCAAGAGTGGTTTCTCCCAATGCATGTTGTAATCTTTTAGGTTATAAAAAGCCAAACAATTCAATGCAATCAGGATAGCATATGAAATGCTGCTTTTAAAGTTTAAGAAAAGTAAAATTGATAAGAAGAAAATCAACGGAATCCAATACCTTGGGTCCAGGTAGGTGAACATAAAAAATGGCGCCAAACTCCCAAGAATACCGCCAAAAGTGGCCAATTGATCTTTTGGAAGATCTCGGTACTTTAATATTCCCAGTATCGTCAGAATAATGCCAAAACAAAAAACGACCAAGAGGATTTGAGACCATGTCATATTAAAGACACTTAGGGGTATCAATTCTCTATAATGAAATGACCCAGAAAGAAGCACTGGAATTTGTTCTATTTTTTGTACAGTGTTTTCAATGTTTGGGATCTTTAATAAATCCGGTTTCCAAAAATTAGGCTGTGCTTGACTTAAAAGGAGTAGTGGTAGACCAAGGGTTAATAGTCCCATGAGAATTTTTATGCTTTGAAACCATTTTTTGCCGAGATATACATGAAGGAAAACCATTAGGAATAGCCCTGGAAACCAAATTGCTTGGGAAAAATAGGTTAAGGCGAGTAATCCTCCCATCCAAAAAGGATGTTCTTTTTTTCTCCATAATAGGTAAATCACCACTGAGCTACAGACAAATGCCGTTAGGTATCCTCCCCGAGCTTTCATCGACCACAGTGCCCACATCGGTAAAGATGAAACGAACAAGGTAAACAGAAAAACTACGGCTCGATTCTTTGTTTTGGCTTTTAAGGCCTTTTGTAAGAACCACAAACCAATTAACCACAGCAGGAGCATTCCTACCTTTATGGCCAGCTCATTAGAAAGGATGGGTTTGAAAATTGCAATGAAACAAACCTCAAAGAAGCTAAATCCATATTGTTGACCGTAAAAAAAAGTTGGAATAGAAGTTCCTTCAATAAGATGCTGGGCCATAACACCCATGACACATTCATCAACATCTAGTTGTATGAAATCCATGGTGTTGTGCAGTATGAAAATCCTACTGATCATCACAAAAAGCACTATTGTAATGAATCGTTTTCCCATTATTGAATAGAAGACCTGTATTCCACCGGAGTTATGCCCTTCCATCTCTTGAAAGATCGATTGAAGGAACTGCTATCCGAGTAATTTAGCAAATGAGCTACTTCAGAAACACTTAGCCGGAGATCTTTTAAGTACTTTTCAGCAAACTCTAATCTCAACTCATCAACGATTTCCATATATGAAGTGTGCTCCAGTTTTAATTTTCTTTGTAATGATCTTACACTAGTATTAAGATGTGCGGCTGTAATTTCAATCGAAGGGAAGTCTAATTGCATGAGATTCATCACGCTTCTTTTGACAAGATCCTTAAGACTTTGCTTGTTTTCTAAGGCTTTGTTTTTTTCTTCTGCGATTTGTATCAAGGCCTGTAGAATCCTGTAATCACTGGTTATTACCTTTGCTTGAATGTGTTTGGCATCCAGTAAAATGGCATTTTTGCTTTGACCATAATATATCGAACAGTTTAAAGCTTGTTCTAGCTGAGAATAATAAGTTGGTTTGTCTATGGTCAGATTGATGCCAATAATATTATGTTTAAACCGAGTTAGCGATTCGAATTCTCTTTGTTTAAATGCTAGATATCCAAAAATTGTATGCCTAACGGCCAATTCAGACTGTGCTGTCCAAATGGGGTTGGGCTCCATAATAACTGCAAATTTGTCGCCCCAATTTTTTAAAGAAAGTGGCATGGCACTACAACCTAAATTCGAATATTCACATGACAGTTCTAACGCATGTTGAACAGTGTTTGCACTATGGGTTATTTGCATCATTAAGCCGGCTGCTTGAAGGTTCAAATTTTGACCAGCATGCAACCCAAATAGTTCATCCCCGGTCATCCTCAAAGCAGCTTCTGTGACCTTGTTATAAACTGTGGCGTCTACTTTAAAGTCTTCTCGGCTAAGTTCTTGAAAACTATGTCCGCTCAAACTGATAAGTTCAGCCATATTTCCACCTATCTGAGCTGCAAATTGCGCTAAATTGATGATGAACCTCCCATTGAAATGCATAATCAAATATAATTTTTTGGCATCAGATGTCAAGAATTTGGCGGATTCTGACAATTTAAAAACCGTTTAGTTACCGAAATTTGTATCAAATTAATAACATGAAAAAGATAGAAACAGAAATTGTCATCAATGCAAATGTTGAATCTGTCTGGCAAATTTTGATAGACTTTGAAAACTACAAAAACTGGAATCCCTTTATTACGAAAATAACCAAAAGAGGGACTTCACATCTAGATATTCAACTAAATACATCAGAGGATAAGAACATGAAATTTAAG
This sequence comes from Flavobacteriales bacterium, assembly GCA_022763165.1. Taxonomy (GTDB): domain Bacteria; phylum Bacteroidota; class Bacteroidia; order Flavobacteriales_G; family JALEGO01; genus JALEGO01. Next base: position 12,617 of record JALEGO010000611.1, on the reverse strand, counting down.
CCAAAGATTTTAAAACTCATTAAAGATTCTGAGTTGAGATGGAAGGGCCATTTGTTTTTCTCAGGTATTTTTGATGGTGAACATGTATTTCGCATGGAAACTATAGGTCAAAATAAAACCAGATTTATCCACGAAGAATCGTTTTCCGGACTTTTATCTGGCCTAATTTTCAAATCAATTGGATCTCAAACAAAGGCCAACTTTATTGCTATGAATGAAGCATTAAAAAGGGAAGCTGAAAAGTAAGCTTAATCATTCAAAAGCAAGAGTGATACCAGCGCTGATTGGAGCTCCGCTAATACCGGCTTCTGCAAAAACAGCTAGGTTTGTTAGGATGAAATATTGAATTCCGATTCCCAATCGCAATTCAAATGACTCGAACAGATTGTAAGGTGGATCAAACTCGTAATCAGGAATACTCTCATTTGCTTTCCAAAACTTGGCATTGTATCCCGCACCTGCATTAAAATAGGCTATGGTTCTGGCTTCATTATAAAAGAAATAAGTGAATTGAGGAACACATGCAATCTTTGTCCTTTGCAACTCAAATAAATACTTAGTGGTATCACCATTGCTTGATCGAACAAAGTATTCCGCACTTGATCTGACCCAATATGTATTTAAGTTCAATCGGAGATTTTTGAATAGTTTAAGTCTGAGATCAAGTCCAAAATGCCCGAGCCCTTTTGTGGTCACAGGATCATCAGATTTTACAAATTCTGGATGAAATACATTACCTCCCAAGCGCGTATTTGAGATAATATTTTGATGCAAATTGGGCCATCCGATGTAGGGCCGAATTTCAAATTTTGGATTGTATTCTTGTGCACAAACGGTACTGAAAATGAACAAAGAGAGTAAGAGTATTGGGCTTACTTTGAACAATTGGAAAACTTTTAGACCACGGCTAACCTTTCAGGACGAGTGAACATTAAATATTCTGTGAGCAGAGAATCGTCTTGTGTTTCGTTGTAGTAGTAAATCGCACTTTCTCTAAAATTACTATGCTGACTCAAAGTAATTTCTCCCTGCATAAAAAGCTTCTTGAAAATACAGAATGCGTTTAAGTATTCTCCAATGTGAAAATCTATCTCAGCCTTGAAAAGTAAAATTGTAGCCTCTCCATCGAATGAAGAGGGAATCTGATTTAGCAAATCATGGGCCTGTAAATATTTCTCATTGATACACAATTCAGAAATAGGCTTAATGAGATTTTTAAGTTCCATATCTAGTATTTCCGAAGAAATTGAATACCAAGGGCTTGACTTTTTATCTTTAATAGGCACTATTTTAGAAGAAAAGCTAAAATGGTCTCTTATGACTATTGAACATCGCTCGCAAAAGCTTTTGAATTCCTTACTATCTTTTTGCCAAGATTTGATCTTACGCCAGAGTGCAAATCCTGCATAACCAAAAATAAGTCCTAGTATGATGGCAATCACTAGCCTTAAACTCTCCGGGACGACTTGCACGATAGGAGTGGCTAGCACTGCTAATAACATCATACCTCCGTATTTTGCATATGACTTTAGATGTGGATTGACATAATAGTTGTCAAAAAAAACATTTAGAAAGTCTGAGTCTCCAGAATTGAACTTTAACTCAATAAAACCGTTGTTTCTTTTGTGATGATATTTGATTTTTTGAGAGATCTTAACTCCGTCATTATTAAGAGGCAATAAAACGGCATCCATATGGACAAAGCTCTCTTCTAGATGATCAAAAAGCCCATCAACCCTTTGCATAAGGTATTTTACTGGAACCATATCCGGCTTACCAGTAGTGACAAAGATTTCCTCATGAAAGTGCTTCACCGATCAATTTTAAAAGTTAAGTTCCTGAATTTGCCCAGCCAAAAGTATATTTAATATTGATACGACAAAACGAAGAATTATCAATTGGAGTGTTTATTTGATTAATTGGCGGATTTAACCAGTTTTGGGTTGTTACAAGCAGAATCTAAACTGCCATCAATTCTTCCTTCTGAGCCATGATTTTTTCGGAAGCAATGTACTCATCATAGGTCATCAACTTATCTAAGTTGCCATTTGGTGTGATTTCAATAATACGATTGGCAACGGTCTGAGTAAATTCATGATCATGAGAAGTGAATAAAACAGTCCCTTTGAAGTCTTTAATGCCATTATTTAAAGCTGTAATCGACTCGAGATCAAGGTGATTCGTTGGTTCGTCAAAAATCAAAACATTCGCTTCGGTCTGCATCATTTTGCTGAGCATGCATCTAACTTTTTCTCCCCCTGATAATACCTTTGCACTTTTAAATACTTCTTCACCAGAGAAAAGCATTTTTCCCAAGAATCCTCTAATATCTACTTCGTCAGCATCTTCTTTGGAATATTGCATCAACCAATCAATAAGATTTAAATCTTTCACAAAAAAGTCATCATTGTGAGAAGGCATATAAGCCTTTGTAATAGTCTGTCCAAAAGTGAAGTTTCCACTATCCGCTTGAAGTTCACCAGTTAAAATTTTGAATAATGCTGTTACAGGAAGGCCATCTTTACTCAAGAAAGCGATCTTATCACCTCTATTCACTTCAAAGCTTAAGTTTTTGATTAGTGGACCGTCTTCATTACTATAATTCAATTGATCAACATTCAATATTTGATTTCCGGCCTCACGCTCTTGAGTAAAAATGATTCCAGGATACCTTCTGGAAGAAGGTTGTATATCATCAATATTTATTTTTTCTAATAATTTCTTACGACTCGTAGCTTGTTTAGATTTAGATGCATTTGCACTAAATCTTGAAATAAAATCTTGTAGTTCTTTTTTCTTGGCCTCAGCTTTTTTGTTTTGTTGAGCTCTTTGTCTTGCTGCAAGTTGAGAACTTTGATACCAGAAAGTATAATTACCAGTGTACAGACTGATTTTGCTGAAATCAATATCCACTATGTTAGTACAAACAGTATCGAGGAAGTGTCTGTCATGCGAAACTACAATCACAGTATTCTTGAAATCAAGAAGAAAATCTTCTAACCACTGTATACTCTTAAGATCTAAGTCGTTGGTTGGCTCATCCAGAACAAGAATATCTGGGTTTCCAAAAAGAGCTTGTGCTAACAGAACCCTTACCTTCTCATTTCCCGCCAGCTCCGCAACTTGTTTTTCATGAATGCTTTCGTTAATACCAAGTCCACTCAACAATGTTGCTGCATCAGACTCTGCGTTCCAGCCTTCCATTTCTGCAAATTGTTCTTCTAACTCTGCTGCTTTCATTCCATCTTCATCGGAGAAATCTGGTTTTGCATATAACGCATCCTTTTCAGACATGAGATCCCATAGTTCCTTATGACCCATAATCACGGTATCTATAACCCTAAAGTCATTGAATTCCTCATGATTTTGTCTCAATACAGCCATTCTTTTTCTGGGTTCAATTGATATTGAGCCCTTTGTTGGGGCTTGTTCCCCAGATAGTATTTTGAGAAATGTTGATTTACCAGCTCCATTTGCTCCTATGACACCATAGCAACTGTCACCAAAAAACTTCAGGTTTACATCATCAAAAAGAACTCTCTTTCCAAATTGTAAGGACAAATTATTTACCTCTAGCATTTCTCAAATTTTCTGCAAAAGTAGTGATAAATAAGGTTTGAGTAAATTTTTTCTTTCAGAGTTCTCTTAATTTCATGAATTATGGTACTTTAAATTCATGTTTCTCAGTGATATTTTAGATTACATAAGTATTCTTGGCTGTTTTACTTTTTCTATTTCCGGTGCTATAACTGCAATGAGGAAGAACTTAGATGTTTTTGGAATTATAGTCATTTCTTTCGTCACTGCAGTAGGTGGAGGTACGCTGAGAGATACATTACTCACGGACAAAGAAGTATTTTGGTTGACTTCAGCAGACACTGTTTATTACATACTTGCTGGGAGCATTGCAGCTATGGTTTTTCGAAAACAACTATGGCGTATTAAGTATCCTCTACTCATTTTTGATGCTATTGGTTTGGGTCTGTTTTCGATTACAGGAGTTCAAATCGGATTAGACCATGGCTTGCATTTTGTTAATTGCTTAATTTTAGGGGCTATAACTGGGTCTTTTGGCGGTGTGATTCGAGACATTTTGGTGAATGAGATTCCTGTAATTTTTCAGAAGGAAGTTTACGCCACAATAGCTTTGATAGGAGGAGCCCTTTATTTGGTCCTGTCTTATCTCAATGTTGTGAATCCTTGGCTACAGATTATACCAATCCTTACCATTATTTCTTTGAGATTGATTGTAATTTTTTACAAAATTCCTTTTCCAAAAGTTAAAGGGCACACTCATCAATTATAGTTTACTCGGATTCAATTCAAATCATAAGCGTATTTTTAAGTTCTAAATTCAGAATAGCTTGAAGTTTAAATCCATAGCAATTGGTGTTCTATTAATAGTTCTTAGTGTCCTATTGAGAAACTATCAGCTGGAAAAAAGCTATGTCATAAATCAGGGGTCTTTAGAGTCTGAATTGATCCAAGATTTGAACCAAATCAACCAGTCCATAGATGTATATGAAGGGGCTTTATCTGAAGGTTACGGTTTAAACTCATTTGATGCCTTAAAATCACTGATTGAGGAAGAGGATTATCAGTATTACATATACGAAAATGACACTTTAAAGTATTGGTCAGAAAGTAGTACTAGAATCGATCATATTCTTAATTCGACAAGCTTTTATGGTCATTTAATACGGCTAAAAACAGGATGGTTCTTATTTGACAAAGGAACAAGCGGTGCTTTCACTATTGTTGGTTTGAAATGTATTAAGCGTCTCTATCCCTACGAAAATGAATACTTGAAGAATGAATTTAAGACACTCACATCTATTGATCCAAATTGCAAAATTACGGTTCATGATCCAAAGAATGATGCACTTTACATTAATGTGGGAGGTGTAACTGGATTTTATCTTGACTTTTCTAATGTAGACCAAGATGTGAGTGTAATGCTGACGCTTGCCCTTGTATTGGGTCTATTTGGTATAGTGCTCATTTTGTATGGGCTTCAACGCCTGATTATGAATAGAGGTTTATGGCCCTTAGTTTTTTATATAAATGCCCTCTTCATTATACGTTTGATTACTTTGTACTTTTCGTGGCCGGCAGATGCATTTGATATTCCATTATTTGACCCAACATTATACGCTGGATCCTTCTTCTCACCCTCTTTAGGAGATTTTACCATCAATATTGTTTTGCTTCTTTACATTTCTTATTTGTTTAATAGAAAAGTTGATTTCCAACCTTTTCAGATCAAATCAAGACCATTATGGGTTCAGCTTTTATCAGCTGTGATGATGATCAATTTGTTGTTTCATTTTGGACATGCTTTGGAAGAACTGATTGGAAACCTTATCAAGAACTCCAGTATTTCATTTAATATCAACAACCTCTTTGAACTGAATATATACAGTGGGATTGGTATCATTTGTATAGGTCTACTCTTAATCACCTACTTTTTAATAATTGACAAATTTGTATTGCTCCTAACGCGAATAATTTTAAAAAGAAACAGGAGATATCCCATTTTACTGTTGTCCCTGTGCATCAATATTCCTTTGCATGTACTGGCCTATAAATACGATTTAGCATTTTTCATATGGACGATTTCAATCATCTGTATTTGCTTTATTATATATGCCGAAAAAAGACAATATACCTTTACTATTACGCTTATCCTTATAGCCTTCTCCACTATTTTCTCTGCAGAGGAATTACTGAAACACAACCAAAGAAAGGAACTCAAAACACGCGATGCAATTGCTGAAAAGTTGATTCATGATGATGATCCCATAGCAGAGTTGTTGATTGGGGATATGCTGAACAAATTAGTAGCGGAACCTATTCTAAATCAGGATGAGATTAGTTTGGAGGATTTTGACTTAACTGAATTCAAAAAGATTCTGAATCAAAAATACTTATCGGGTTACTTTTCAAAATATAACACTGAGTGCTATCTATATCTTCAAAATGGTGAGTCTGTTCAAGCCAATTCGGGCGATTCAAAGAAGAACTCAAGATCATACTTTGATGGTATTTTTGATCGATCACTGCCAGTCGAACCCTTGGGAAATCTTGTATATATTGATGATGCAGCGTTGTCAGAGACTTATTTGCTGAAATTTCTGCTCAAAGATGATGTGATGAACCTCACTCGAGGCACAGTGTATATTTCATTTATCTCGAAACTCTTACCTGAGGAGATTGGCTTTCCTGAATTGCTATTGGATGATAAAGCCAACAAAACACTTGTTTTGGATAACTACTCATTTGCGAAGTATCGTAACGGAAAGTTGACTAAGGAATATGGAGAATTCAAATATAATGTTACACTTCAAAAATTTCTGGATCGCAATACTGAGCGCGAAGGTTTTAATCATCTCATTAAAACTGATGACATTAAAACTGTAGTGATCAGTAAACCCATGAATACGTTTTTAGGCAAAATCACAACTTTTTCATATTTGTTTGCGCTTTATAGTGTCATACTCATTGTTGTAATCTTAATTAATAATGCAACAAACCTGAAGTTCAGAAGTGCCAATTTTCAGAATAGGACACAATTCCTATTGGTCAATATTCTATTCTTTACATTAATTCTGTTTGGTATAGGCACAGGTTATTACATCAATAAGCAATACCAACAAAAAAACTATAATGCAATACAAGAGAAAATCAAATCGGTTCTTACCGAAATCGAGCATAAATTGGGAGGGTCTGAAGATTTGAATAGTGTAAATCCCGATTATCTTCAGTATATTCTGAACAAGTTTTCAAATGTATTCTTCACCGATATTAATTTATTCAATTTGTCTGGAGATCTTTTGGCGAGTTCTCAACCAAAATTATTTCAAGAAGGAATCGTAGATCATAAAATGCATCCAGAGGCATTTGATTTTGTGCATAATCAAGACAAATCTTTTTATGCGCATCAAGAAAAAATTGGCAACCTAAACTATTTGTCTGCCTATGTACCTTTTCAAAATAAAGAAGGGCTGACATTGGCTTATCTGAATTTGCCATACTTCGCAAAACAAAAGGATCTGGAACAAGAGATTTCGAGCTTTTTAGTAGCACTGATCAATATTTATGTTTTCCTTTTTGCACTCTCGATCGTCACTGCATTATTGATTTCTAATTTGCTTACAAAACCGATGAGAATGATTGAATCGATGTTGGGAAAAATTGAATTGACTAAAACAAATCAAAAAATTGAATACAATAGAAATGATGAGTTGGGTAAGTTAGTAGCTGTATACAACCAAAAGGTAAATGAACTTGCGGAAAGCGCGGAGAAATTGGCGAAATCAGAAAGAGAATCTGCTTGGCGTGAAATGGCGCGACAGGTGGCGCATGAAATAAAGAATCCTCTAACGCCAATGAAACTGAGTGTTCAACATTTACAACGTTCATGGGAAGCCGATATCGACAATTGGGACGAAAGATTGGAGCGATTTACCAAAACGATGATTGAACAAATCGATACGCTATCTCATATAGCGAGTGAGTTTTCAAATTTTGCAAAAATGCCAAAGGCAAGAAATGAAGACTTTGATTTGTTAAAGGCATTAGAGTCTTGTGTGGCTTTGTATGAAAAAAGTGCGGATATTCATTGGGAAAGAAACGATAAGGATTTTGTTGTTCACGCAGACAAAGAACAGATTTTACGCGTTTTCAATAATGTTATTAAAAATGCTATTCAGGCCATTCCAAATGATAGAAAGGGACGAATTGTCATTAGAACCAGCGAGAAGAAGTTCAACTATGAAGTGAGTATTGAGGACAATGGGATCGGAATTCATCCAGATCAAAAAGAAAAGATTTTCCAACCCAATTTTACTACAAAGACTGGTGGTATGGGATTAGGCTTGGCTATGAGTAAGAAGATTATTGAAACGGCCAAAGGGGATATATGGTTTGAAAGTGATTCCAAGGGAACAACATTTTACATCCATTTACCCAAAAAAGAGATATAAGCGCGTCCACCGTTTTCTTTGATGCAACCATTTTCGGTTTTGCGATATCTTATATAAAAAACATGAAGCTCATTATAACATTTGGCCTATCAATTGTCATTTCTATGGGGATTGCTCAGAACTTTTCGGTTGGCGGTGAAATAGGTTTTATTACTTCAAAAAATGATGATTACAAATTGTCAACTATAGAAAACAGACGAAACACTTATTATATTGGTGTAAATGGCAATTATAAATTGTCTGACAGGTTTGAGTTAGGCACTGGACTTAGTTATTTGCGACAGGGCATTAAACATGAGACCTGTTACATATTTGATGAAGGGGTCAAAAACGAGCTCATCCGGAAAATAGATTATATCATGCTCCCCACTTTAGTCAACTTTTTCATAGATAAAAACAAAAAACTATATGGAACTCTGGGCATATACAACGGACTTAATATTAATGCAGTTCAAGAATTTCCTGACCCCATTGGAGGTTGTGAAATTTATTATGCGAAGGACTTAACCAACAGATCAAAGCACCTAATAGGTGGCACTGTCGGGATGGGTTATCGAATACACCACCGAGACAGAATCAATACGAATATCAACATAAAGTATCATCAGGGCTTCAACAATATTATAACCCAAAGAAGAGATTTATATCCATTTAATGTGGGATTTGAGCAATATGGATCCTTGGTAATTTCAATAAGCTCCAATTTCAGCCTTTAAAAGACTTATTCTCTTGCTCCATAATGTAAAGGGCATCAGAGACTTTCTTAGCATATTTAGCATCAATTTTTTCGTAATAAAAGAAGTCCTCTTCTAAGATAGAAGCTTTCCCATCGATCCACTCAATGAAAAACTTTCTTTGCGAATAAGTCAAGTCTAGTAAATCGTAAGTTGGACGGATGAGCTCATGGTACTCACTATAGATAAAATCCACCAATGGCTTAGAGGATTCATTCTTTGCTGTGATTTTCCAATAATTAAGGATTTCTGGTTCATTTAGAATCGAAATGATTTGCCCAATGAATCGGCTATTAAAAAAGGTAATGTTCTCCAAAAAATCAATGAGCCAAGCTCTTAGAAATATTCGAATAGCATCAATTTCTTCTGATGGCCATGTAAGCCATTTTCCATACCATAATTTATCAATCAAGAGATCTTCGTCATAAGAAAGTCCGGTAGCATTTAATTCACATATTCTTGGTAGAAAGTGTTTGTAGTCATCTTCCGTTCCCCACGTGGTCATGGCTTTGAAAGCATAATTCAATAAATCCTGGTTTGTCAAGCGTTTCAATGGTTTTGCATGCAATGCAAGTTTGTCCTCTTCTGAAACACAACATGGACAACCTTCGATCTTCTCATTTCCGGTATATTTTGCGAAAACATTATATAAGTTTGATATGGACTCTTGTAATGTCAATTCCTGCTTTTTTAGAAAGGTATTCTTTTAAAGGGATTTGCATAAAACAAATTGATCCCGACTGTTTCATTCGAAATTAAGTAGTTTTGACACAGATGGCAGAAACTCTAAAAAAGACCTTAGGACCCTTAATGCTTTGGGGCTTAGGTGTAGGTTATGTAATCTCAGGAATGTATTTTGGATGGAACTTGGGATTGGCAGAAGGTGGTACTTATGGTTTGGCATTAGCCACATTCTTTATCATTATTATGTACGTGACTTTTACCTTCAGTTACACGGAATTGGCCTGCGCCATTCCAAAGGCCGGAGGTGCTTTTGAATATGCCAATAGAGCTTTGGGAAAGGATCTCGGTTTTATAACGGGCATGGCGCAAAATATTGAATTCATTTTTGCGCCCCCTGCAATTGCTTCGGCAATTGGAGCTTATTTGAATTTAGTCTATCCTGATATATCCGTTTTGACTTTCGCCTTTACAGCTTACATAATCTTTACGGTAATCAACATATTTGGGGTAAGATTGGCAGCATCATTCGAGCTTGTTATCACAATATTTGCTGTAATCGAATTGTTGATTTTTGCCGGAGTGACTTTACCCAAGTTTGATATGGCTAATCTTCATCAGAACCCCCTTCCAAATGGCTGGTCTGGAGCTTTTGCAGCAATTCCTTTTGCTATTTGGTTCTTCCTTGCAATAGAGGGTGTAGCCAATGTAGCTGAGGAAACCATCAACCCTCAAAAGAATATCGTTAAAGGCTTTGGTTCTGCTATTCTTACGCTTGTGGTATTATGTGTTTTAACATTTTGTTCATCTGTAGGCGTTGCTGGATGGGAGGCTGTCGTATATGAGCCTGGGACAACGGCTACTTCAGACTCTCCATTGCCCCTTGCTTTAGCAAAAGTGGTGAACGAAGGTCATATACTCTATAAGCTGTTAATTGGAATAGGTTTACTTGGACTTATAGCTTCTTTTCATGGTATTATTTTGGCTGCTGGAAGATCTACGTTTGAATTTGGGAGGGTAGGTTATGCACCAAAGTTGCTGGGCAAAGTACATGCTAAATTTAAGACTCCTTCAAACGCCCTCATTTTAAATATGATAATTGGTTTTCTAGCACTGCTTACTGGAAAGACAGGTGAGATTATCACCATCGCTTGCTTCGGTGCTTTGGGGCTTTATGTTTTATCGATGATTTCGGTGTTAAAACTGCGTAGAGCAGAACCTGAATTGGAGCGTCCATTTAAGACTCCTTTATATCCTATTTTCCCCTGGGTGGCATTAACTATTTCTTTCATCGCACTAATTGCTATGACTGTTTATAATTCACAACTGGCGCTGTTCTTCTTTGGGATTTTAGCACTTAGCTTTATCGTTTTTAAATTGATTAAGAAGTAAATCGTGTTCAGATTATGCCGCAATGGGCACAAGCACCTCTACTTTAGTTCCGGAAGTTCCAGGTGATTCCAGGTCCTCAATTTTAATCTCTATAGGCAGTTGATTGCTTTGATTATATCCCGCAAGGCGTTCATTGGTAATGTCCATGGCAGCGGATTTATGCGTAATGTTCAACTTTTCCTTAATGGCTTGAGCTTTTTTTATACCTATGCCATTATCCAAGATCTCTATACACAGATAATTATCATTTTGTTCTTTTAAGTTTACTTGTAAAAGCCCTCTGGAGTCTGCATTATCTAAACCGTGTTTAATTGCGTTCTCTATGAACGGCTGTAATAACATAGGTGGTATGGTAAAGTTTTGAAGCGATTCCTTCAAGTTGGAGGCCACATTGAAATTATAGTCAAACCTTTTACCGGAACGGAGACATTCTAAATGCACATAATTTTCTAAAATTTGCAATTCATCTTCCAATGTTATGGTTTGCTTTCTGGAAGCATCTAGGATTTGTCTCATGATTTTGGCGAACTTGGCGAGAAAATATTTAGCTTCTTTCGTGTTGTTTTTAGAAATGAATGCACTTATTGAGTTCAAGGCATTGAACATGAAATGTGGGTTCATCTGTGTCAGCAATAACCGCTGTTCCAGTCTGAGTTTATCAACTTTTGCATGATGTTTTTGACGCACTCTTTTGCGGTTGATGAGGAGAACAATGATAGACCCGGTGCCAAGTGCTAGAACAAGCCCGACAATTGCAATCAATCGAGCATTGGATACTTCCGCCCGTTCTTTGTCCAAAGCGAGCTGAATCCTTTTCTGCGCCTCTTGATGTTTGATGCTATCGGAGAATGCCTCTTTTTCATACTTATATTTGTATTCGGAATGGATGATAGCCTTTTGATTTTTTAAACTCTTAAGACTATCTCTAGTTTGGATAAAGAGCTCGTGCATCAGGAGAGCCTCTTTATGATTACCAAGTAGTTTATGCGTTTTCCATAAGAGTTCTGATGCAATTTGTATGTTTTCATTAAATCCAATTTCTTGGGCAATCTCCAAAGAGCGAGCGCAATAATCTAAAGCTTTGCTGTATTTACCTTGATCAATGAAAATACTTCCCAAGTTGCTCAATGTACCGCTAATATTCTTTCTTGCTCCTATTTCTTGTTGAATGTTCATGCTCTGTGTGTAATAATCGATTGCCTTCTCAAAATCATCCAAATCATAATGTATCGTCCCGATGTTAGCCAGCACGGAAGCGATGTCTTTTTTATTTCCCAATTCTCTCCGAATTTTCAAGCTCTTAAAATAGTAATCCAATGCCTCTTGATATTTTCTTCGATTTCTAAAGTTATTGCCGATGTTGTTGTAACAGTGGGCTAGCCCATCTTGGTCCTCTATTTCCTTTTTGATTTCCAAACTTCTTAGGTAATATTTAATTTCATTTTCATAATCCTCTTGTAGTCGATATATCATGCCGATATTACTTAGAGATTGTGAGATACCCTTTTTATCTCCAATTAGTTCTCTGTATTTTAAGCTTTTAGAATAGAATTTGATAGAATTTGCAAAATCCCCTTTGTAATAGTAAATAATTCCAATGCTATTTAGGGATGCTGCAATATCTCGTTTATTCCCCAATTCTTTTCTGACTTTTAGACTTTTTAAGAAGTGATCTAAAGCACGGTCGTAATTTGCTTTTTCTTTGTTGACAATACCAAGATTAGTGAGTGCGCGCGATTGGGCTTTCAGGAAGAATACTCTTTCTTTAGCTGGAATTTTTTTCTTTAGATTAATGGAGCTTAGACTATCAATTTGCTCATTCAAT